>JAGODZ010000247.1 GCA_017997975.1 Rhodoferax sp. | reverse complement strand
CAACGATCAGCCAAAACCACGCTTTTGTGTGTATCGAGGATTTGCGGGTACGGAACATGTCCAAGTCAGCGACGGGCGATACCGAAAAACCGGGTAAAAACGTTCGAGCCAAGTCTGGCTTGAACAAGGCCATTCTCGATCAGGGTTGGTTCGAGTTTCGCCGCCAGTTGGAGTACAAACTCGGCTGGAATGGCGGAACGCTGGTGGCCGTGCCTGCGCACAACACGAGCAGAACTTGCCCGTGCTGCGGGCATATTGCCAAAGAGAACCGGCTGACACAAGCAAAGTTCTTGTGTGTCGATTGTGGCTACGAGGAAAACGCCGATGTGGTCGGCGCAATGAATGTATTGGCGCGGGGACACCGCGTTGCAGCCTGTGGAGAGGACGGCTCTGGCCCAGGGCGTAAGCCCAGGGCGAAACCAGCCTCAGTGAAGCAGGAACCCACCGAAGCGACTATGCGTGAGGTTTCTCATGCGTAGCACCGTAGGAATCCCCGTCGTTCACGTCGGGGAGGATGTCAAGAAGTCTCCCACCGCTAAGCCAGAGCTATAGCGGGGGTTTCTTGGGTCAATGACCAGAGCGCAGGGGTGTTGCCCCCCAAACGACTTACCTCGGTCTCACCAAGCGTTGGGGACATTGCCGCCCCCCGGTTTGAAGCCTTCTACCCCTCCCTTTCTACGCCACGGCCTAGACCGACGGTCATGGCCCGCACCTCTGACGCATCAAACGGCATGAGCCAAGCAGTGGTTTCTTTGTCGCTGGGCTCTATGAGGCCATCGTCGCCATTGAACGAGACGTGCCACTGACCCGCATGGATGCTGATGTGCAGTGAGGCCGGTGGCTTGTCGCCTTTGTGCGCTTTAAACGCCAGCACACCCACGGGATATTTCTGGGTACCAATGCAGTGCTGGTGGCCCGTGATTTCTCCGGTATCACCATCTACGGCCGGCGTGAACTTGAACAATTCGGACGTGAGCCACACCGACTGTTTGCCGTTTTTTTTGTGAATAGCGGGCCTGCCACCGAGTTTCTGGAAATAGCGGCTGTAGGCCTGCTTCCAGAGCACGGCGCCGTTGCGCAAGATGATGCTGGGCACCCCATCCATTCAAACGAGCTGTGGCGACATTCAAAAAATAAGGAGGGTGTGCTCCCCCTTGTGTCAAAAAATACGCTGAAAGCCGCTTAACGGCTGTCTGGCAGCTCAATTTTCACTTCAAGCACCTCCAGATTGTCCTGGCGCTCCAAGTTCACTGTGATGTCTTGTGGATTGATCTTGATGTATTTGCTGATCACCGCCAGCAACTCCCGCTGCAACTCAGGCAAATAGTCCGGTTCCGCCATGCCACGGCCACTGCGCTCGTGCGCCAGAATGATTTGCAACCGTTCTTTGGCCACATTGGCCGATTTCTTGTTCTCGCCAAGAAAAAAGGAAAGGTAGGACATGGTTTATTTCCCCCCAAAGAGCCGTTTCAACAGCCCTTGTTTAGGCGCTTCAGTGAAACGCATGGGTTTTTCTGTGCCCAGAAATCGGTCAATCACATCTTTGTAGGCCTCAGACACATCAGTACCATGCAAGTGGATGGCAGGAAGACCTTGATTGGAGGCTTGCAACACGGTTTCACTTTCAGGAATCACGCCAATTAATTTGATGCGCAAAATATCTTGAATGTCTTCCAGCGACAGCATTTGCCCTTGGTTCACCCGTGCTGGGTTGTAACGGGTGATGAGCAAATGTTCCTTGATCGGGTCCCCACCTTCCACGGCACGTTTCGTCTTGCTGGCCAACATGCCCAGAATGCGGTCAGAGTCGCGCACGGAAGACACCTCAGGGTTGGTCACCACCAAGGCTTCATCGGCAAAGTGCATGGCCATCATGGCACCGGTTTCAATGCCCGCAGGCGAGTCACACACAATGAATTCAAAATCCATCGCAGCCAAATCGGTCAACACTTTTTCTACACCGTCTTGCGTTAACGCTTCTTTGTCGCGGGTTTGAGAGGCGGCCAAGACAAACAGGTTGTCGCACTGCTTGTCTTTGATCAGCGCTTGATTGAGGTTGGCTTCGCCATGAATGACGTTGACCAAGTCATAAACGACGCGGCGTTCGCAACCCATGATCAAGTCCAGGTTGCGCAGACCCACATCAAAGTCGATCACGGCCGTTTTATGGCCGCGCAGTGCCAAGCCTGCCGAAAAGCTGGCGCTGGTGGTGGTCTTGCCGACGCCCCCTTTGCCGGAGGTCACCACAATAATTTTGGCCATGAAGGAGTTGTCTTTCAAAGAGAAGAATGAGGATTGAGCGCTTCGAACACCAGCTTGTCTTGGCCGTCATTGCTCAGTCGCACCTGGGCGGGTTTGCCCTGCACATCAGGTGGCAAGGGGTATTCACTGGTGCGGTAAACGCCGGCGATGGAAATCAATTCCGGCTCCATACACAGTGAAAAAATACGCGCTTGGGTATTGCCGCTGGCACCGGCGATGGCTTTGCCACGCAAAGGGGCATAGACATGGATATTGCCGTCGGCTACCACCTCAGCACCTTGGTTGACCATGGCCAACACGACCAGATCACCGCCACGCGCATAGATTTTTTGACCAGAACGCAAGGGTTTATCGATCACGAGGGTGACCACGCCGGGGATGTCGTTCTCGACGTCAAGAACGACTTCGGGCGTGATGGTATCTGTCAACACCGGTGACACTTTTTTAGGACGAGGGCGCGGCACATCAAGTGGCGCTTCAACCAAACCCACGGCCCGTGCGGCCTTCACCCAATCTCTGCTTGCTCCTCGCATGGCCACGGCGACCAATCGGCACACACGCAGCGTCTTCACCAAAGATGCCAAATCAGGCACCGGGAGTTCTGGGTCAAGCTGGGAAAAGTCGAGTACCAGAGGGTCATGGTCAAAAAAATCAGGGTCTTCTCCCAAATGCCCGTATTGCGCCAACAAGTCCGCAATGAGCTGCGTCCAGTTATCAGTCTTCACCAACAGTGCCACCAAAGGCAATTGGGCGCTCTTAATTTCAAAAGATAAGGGCGCTTGGCCAGGCGACGAAGCGGCAGGTAAAGCAGACATGAATAGAGACCAGCGTCTTGGTAAAGAAACCCGAAAAAGCGGCTTGACTCCGTGAAATACACAAGCCGTTCGCTTTGGCAGCGCAAATCTTACTTGATTGTGCTTCACAAAGCGTTTTTTTCGACCTCTGAATGACCCGTACTCACAAGCTGAATTCAAGTCTCAAAAATTACCTGTTTTGGGACGCTGGAGTTTTCCTCTATCTCTCTATAACTTCTATTAAAAGAATAGTAGTAGTAGGTAAGGACTCAGTCTAACTGTGGATAAGTCTTTAAATGGTTTATAAATCATAGACTTATGGGAGGTCAACTCATGTGGGTGAGTGCGCTTTTGGCGTGTACCTAGATTTTGGATAAGTTCTTGAATCAAAGACAAGCTGTGGATAACTGGGAGCTTGTGCCAAGTTTATCCACAGCTTTTTCGATCAACGGAAAGAGTGACTTTAAAAACCATCCAATAGCTTGTTACAAGTCGCTTCAAACCGGGACCGTGATGCGTGTCATGGTCACAGGGTGGAGCACTCGTTTCCAACAGCTGCACTGCTTTCGATGAACGAGACAGAGCGTTGACAAGGCGATGCGCCAGAATACAAGTTGCATGACGACTCCCACCCCTACTTCTCACACCCCTTTGTCTCAATTGGTTTGGCTCGCTTTGGCTTTGTCCATGGGCGCGGCTTTGTCTTTGGGCATCACGCGTTTTTCTTATGGTTTGCTGCTGCCCCCTATGCGGGATGACCTGAATTGGTCTTACACGTTGGCGGGCGGCATGAACACGGTCAATGCGCTGGGTTATTTGCTGGGCGCGTTGGCCACTCCACGACTGTTGCAGCGTTACGGTGCGTCTCGCGTGTTGATGTGGGGGGCGATGCTGGCCAGTGTGTTCATGGGTTTGAGTGGTTTTTTCACCGAGAGCACGCCTTTGTTGCTGCAGCGTTTTCTGGCGGGGGTGGCCAGTGCGTTGGTGTTCATTGCAGGGGGCCTGTTGGCCGCGCGACTGGGGGCGCTGCAACCTGCGCGGGGCGGATGGTTGATTGGCTTGTACTACGGCGGCACCGGTTTTGGCATTGTGTTGTCCGCGTTCTTGGTGCCTGCAGTGTTGGACTTTGCCGCGTCGCGGCCCCATGGTTGGGCGTGGGCGTGGTGGATGTTGGCTGGCACGGGTTTGCTGGCCACCGCGATTCTGCGTTGGCCCGCCCGTGTGTTGCGGCCATTGGCACCGCCGGCGGTGGCGGGCAGTACACCGGCTGCCGCATTTGATTGGCGGCCATTGTCTTATGCGTTGGCTGGGTACGCGATGTTCGGGGTGGGTTATATCGGTTACATGACCTTCGTGATTGCCTTGTTGCGTGAGCAAGGTGCCAGCGGTCCGGAGGTCACTGTTTTTTACGCTTTGTTGGGGGCCGCTGTGGTGGCTTCATCGCGCATTTGGGCTGGTTTACTGGACAAGTACAAAGGGGGCCAGGTGCTGGCCTTGCTCAATGGCCTGTTGGGGGTGGCCACGCTGTTGCCCGCGTTGACCTCTTCCTGGCCCGTGGTTCTGGCGTCAGGCTTGTTGTTTGGGGCGGTATTTTTGTCGCTGGTGGCGTCCACCACCGCGCTGGTTCGGCACAACTTGCCCCATGCCGCGTGGGGCGCGGGCATCAGTGCGTTCACGATTGTGTTTGCTTTTGGCCAAATTGTGGGCCCGATGTTGGTGGGCTACATCGCTGACGGCCCCGGTGGTTTGGCGCGCGGCCTGCTGTATTCGGCGGTTGCGATGTGGATGGGCGCTGCCTTGGCCTCGCGCCAGCGGGCGCTGCACTAGC
>JAGODZ010000245.1 GCA_017997975.1 Rhodoferax sp. | reverse complement strand
TGCAGCCACCAGAATTTGATGAACGCTGGGCCACTATTTTGATGGATGACGTGCATCTGTACAACGCTGAACAACAGCAAATGGCGTTCAACTGGTTTATCAATGCGCAAACGCATCAATGTTGGATTCTGGCCGCTGGCGCGCTGCCGCCAGCGGACCTGAAATTGCGGGACGATTTGAGAAGCCGTTTGGGCTGGGGACATGTGTTTCAACTGCACGTGCTCAGTGAGTTAGAGCGTCGTTCGGTACTTCGTCAAGCGGCGGACGACCGTGGTATTTTTTTGGGGGATGAGGTCATGGACTTCATGCTGAATCGTTTCAGCCGCGATTTAGGCAGCTTGATGGAGTTGTTAGAGCATCTGGACGGCTATGCTCTGCAAACCAAACGTGCCATCACCATTCCGCTGATCAAATCCATGCTGGAGAACACTTAACCCATGAAATTGGCCCTTTTCGATCTTGATCACACGCTGTTGCCCTTGGATTCAGACTACTCTTGGGGGCTGTTCACGACCACCTTGGGATGGACTGATCCGCTTGAATTTAACCGACGCAATGATGAGTACTACGTCCAGTACAAGGCTGGCACGCTGGACATTCGCGACTACATTCGTTTCTCAACTCAGGCTATTCGGCAGCAGGGCGCTATAAAATCAGGAGCAGCTCACGCTGAATTTATGAGGGCTGTGATTCAACCCGCCTTACAAGAATCGGCTTTGGATTTGGTACGAATGCATCAAACTCAAGGTGATCAAGTGGTGATCATTACCGCCACCAATGAGTTTGTGACGCGTCCTATCGCCGAGGCATTCGGTGTCGATAACCTGATTGCTGTTGATTTGGAGCGGGACTCGTCCTCTGGTGAGGCAGGCTGGTTCACTGGTGAGATCAAGGGGGTGCCTTCGTTTCGTGAGGGTAAAGTCACGCGAATCAAGGCTTGGTTGGCCGCACGACAGCTTCGTCTCTCTGAGGTTGAAAGCACTTTTTACACCGATTCCATTAATGACCTCAGTCTGATGGAAAATGTGACCCATCCCATTGCGACGAATCCAGACGACCGTTTGAGGGCCATCGCGGTTGACAGGGGTTGGCGCATACTTGACTTGTTCTGAGTCTTATTTTTTGTGGTGAAGACAGCACGGACTGCGTTGCAGGTAGCGTGTTTTTCTCTCAAAGTTTCAGGTTTTAATGATTAAAAATTTTATCGACAAGCTGCTCGGCAAGTCCGCAACAGCGGGCAAAGGCAAAAAACTGCAGTTTGGCAAGCGTGAAGAAGTGGGTATTGCCACCCACGGCATCAATCCCGCCTTGGTGGATGAGCGTTCCCTTCATGTTGTTCGTACACTGAAATCAGCGGGCTTCGAGGCCTATATCGTGGGTGGTGCTGTGCGAGACCTGATGGTCGGTCTGGCCCCCAAAGACTTTGATGTCGCCACCAATGCCACTCCGGAACAAATCAAAGGACTGTTTCGCCGGGCTTTTATTATTGGGCGACGTTTTCGCATCGTGCACGTGGTGTATGGACGGGGGCGTGAGCATGAAGTGATTGAGGTCTCGACCTTTCGTGCCTACATGGATAACGCTGCTGCCGAAGCCGTTGCTGGTAACGAGCGCACCAGTAAGAGTGAGCTGGCTGGCATGAAGCACGCGGTTGACGCTTCGGGGCGTGTGCTTCGCGACAACGTTTGGGGACCGCAAGAGGAAGACGCGGTTCGACGTGATTTCACGATCAACGCCATGTACTATGACCCTGAGACTCAGATCGTGGTCGATTACCACCACGGCATTCGAGACACCCAAAAACGAATTATCCGAATGATTGGCGATGCCGCCACTCGGTACCGGGAAGATCCCGTTCGCATCATTCGCGCCGTTCGTTTTTCGGCCAAGTTGAGCGCCTTGGGCTTTGCGCTGGAAGCCAAAACAGCGGCACCCCTGATCAAATCACAGCAATTACTGGCTGACGTGCCTCAAAGTCGATTGTTCGATGAAATGCTCAAGCTGCTGCAAACCGGACATGCGCTGGCCTCCATCAAGCAACTCAAGGTGCTGGGTATGGCGCGTGGCATTTACCCATTGCTTGATGTGGTGGTGGAGAGAGCGAATCAAACCTTTGTCAACGCGGCACTCAAAGACACGGACCGACGCGTGGGGGAGGGAAAACCAGTGGCCCCCAGCTTTTTGCTGGCTTGCGTTTTGTGGGCAGATGTACGCGACGGTTGGGCGACACGTTTGAAACAAGGTCAACACTCCCACCCTGCGCTTCAGGAGGCGATTGATGATGTGTTCAACGCCCGCATCGGTGACGTCTCCGGGCGTGGCAAATTGGCGGGGGACATGCGCGAAATCTGGATGATGCAACCGCGCTTTGAAAAGCGGGTGGGCAGCATGCCCTTTGGCATGATCGATCAGCCTCGATTCCGAGCCGCATTTGACTTCATGCGTCTGCGCGCCGATGCGGGCGAGGTTGAGGACGTGCTTGCTGACTGGTGGCAGGAGTTCAGCACCGCCCACGACGATATTCGTCAAGACATGGTCGATCAAGTTCGGGATGAGCAACAAAAACGCCAGCGAGCGCCCAAGGTGCACAAGATGCCCAAAGCTCAGCCCGTAGAAGATAGCAATGTGGCCGTTGGGAGCCCGTCAGATTCAGAAAATGAATCGGCAATTCAAGGCGAGGCAGGCGATGCACCCAAGAAGCGCCGTCGCCGTCGGCGCAGTACCGGTCCTAAAGCTGCGGGAGACGCTGCTTCGGATGCTGGCGTTTGACCCCCTTCAATCACTCCCCAGTCAATGCCTTTGTCGCACTCGGTGCGAATCTGGGAGACGCTGTGGGCGCAGTTCAACGCGCCTTCAAAGACATCCAAGCGTTGACTGGAGTGATTTCGGTCCGTTGCTCCAGTCTGTACCGAACGGCCCCCATTGATTCAAGCGGGCCAGATTATGTGAATGCGGTCGTGGCGCTTCAGACCCTGCTGACAGCGCCTGCTTTGTTGACGGCTTTGCAGAGGATTGAAAATGAGGTCGGTCGCGAACGACCCTACCGTAACGCGCCTCGTTTGCTGGACTTGGACATTTTGTTGTATGGGCAAGCCACTATCAGCAGTGCGCTATTGACCGTGCCGCATCCTCGAATGTACGAGCGGGCATTTGTTTTGATTCCTCTGGCAGAAATCGCGCCCGAACAGGTCAGTGCTGCCCAATTGCAAAGGGTGGACAAGCAAGCCATCACCCGCTTGACCCTGTAGTGCAGGGCAGAAAAACGCCGTTGACGACTTAAGCGGTGCTTATTCCAACTCGGCGATCAGCTCGATCTCAACACACGCGCCCATCGGGATCTGAGCCACGCCAAATGCGCTGCGGGCGTGAGTGCCTTTGGCCGCAAATACTTCACCCAACAACTCGCTGGCACCATTGGTCACCAAATGCTGCTCAGTGAAATCAGCGGTGGAGTTGACCAGCGACATCAATTTGACAATTCGCTTGACACGGTTCAGGTCGCCCACGGCAGCATGCAGTGTCCCCATCAGGTCAATAGCAATAGCACGCGCTGCGGCTTTGCCTTGCTCGGTGGTGGTGTCCTTGCCCAATTGACCAACCCAAGGCTTGCCGTCTTTTTTGGCAATGTGACCACTGAGAAACACCAAGTTACCTGTTTGCACGAAGGGGAGGTACGCCGCAGCCGGTACGGAAACCGGTGGGAGGGTGATGTCGAGTTCGCTTAGTTTGTCATAAACATTCATGATGTGTCCTTGGTGGTTTGATGATGAAATTAGCCTGTAACCCTTATTTTACCTGCACAAGCAGCTATTATATTAATAGCATAAATAACAAATAAAGCGATGAAATGGATCGGCTTTTTTAGATACTTAGTGCCTGACCGAAAACCTCTGCTCCCCAATGACAGATGGCCATTTTCCTTGACGAAGATTCTCCCCATTTCTTCGTTTCCTGCGTTTTCACGTGCCCAAACTCTCAAAGGCAGCCTTTTTAGGCAAATCTTCGTTCTTCGTTTTAGCTTGTTTCTGATGCAAAAAGAACAGCGACATTTCTGCTTTTTCGCTCATCCATCACCACTCTCAAACCATAATGAGGGAGCCCAAAAGTGTGATTTATCGAGCCAAGAAACACCCCCATGCGCGTCGTACAAAGCCAGCAAGTGACCATCGGCGAAGTCGATGTCTCCAAGATCACCTTCGACCCAAAATCCCGCGACGACATCCCCAAACTACTGCGTGGCCTGCAGCACCTCTGCATGCAGACGGACCTGCGCGCTGCAGTCTTTGACTTGCTCAACCAACGCATTTCCCCGAGCGTCGATAAAACCAATGGCCGCCCCGGCATGACCCTGTGGAGCATTCTGGTGTGCGGGGTTATCCGCCTAGCAGCCTGTCGGACTTTCCCGCAGTGAATTCAGTTTGATACTGCTCCTTATTCCATCGCATTTCTATTCAAATAAGGCCTTGTCTATGCAAGCCATTCCCGTCATCTCCCACTTCATCGTTGCAGACCGCAAGACCGGCGTTCTTTTACCCCCTCAGTAGAGAATTGGCGCGGTGAAGACCACTTGGCGCGCTTCGTGGTGGAATTCATCGACCAGCTCGATCTCTCCAACCTCACTCGCAAATATGCCAGGCGCGGCTCCAAGGCCCATCACCCGGCGGCGTTGTTGTCTATTTTGGTCTACGACTACGCCACCGGCGTCTTCTCCAGCAGCGCTTCATCGCCGCCAACATCCACCCCGATCACGACACCCTTGTCACCTTTCACCGTCGGTTTCTGGGTGAGTTGGCGGGCCTGTTTGTGCAGGTGCTGGAGATGGCCCAAGAGCGCGACACGGGAAAGAAACCCGGTGGCAAACCACCAACGCCACCCCTCGCAGGCG
>JAGODZ010000246.1 GCA_017997975.1 Rhodoferax sp. | reverse complement strand
GCGGCTTGGCAGCGGGCCTGGGTTTGGCTTGGTTGGCAAGCTCCCTTGGTTTGGGTGAGGGATTTGGACAAATCTTGATGTTCGGTTTATTGGCACTGGGCGTGATGATGGCCATTGGCTGGTTCCGCCGCTCGCGCCAGCAGTCGCAAGCCCAAGCGCCCAGAAATGCGTCGCCTTTTGCGTTTCAAGGGGCTTCACCTGCTGCAACGGCAACAACACCTGCCAGCTACCGTCCTGAGAACGTGGGCAATGACGCTTCAGCCCGTCCATGGGAGCGCCAAGCGACCCAGTTTGAAAGCTCACGTCCCAGCACCGGTTCGATGATTGGTTCTGGTTTGGGCGGAGGGCAAACGTGGGGCGTTCCTGCTGATTTCGACAGCGAAGGGTTCTTGAAGTCGGCCAAAGCGAACTTTGTGTCGCTGCAAGCCGCGTGGGACAAGTCTGATATCAACGCGCTGCGCGTCATGATGACCGACACCATGCTGAAAGAAATCCAAGCGCAATTGTCTGAGCGCGAGGTGCACACGGGTGGACCTGTCAACTTGACCGAGGTGGTCATGATCGAGGCGCAGTTGCTGGGCATTGAAGACTTGGGTGATGAATACATGGCCAGCGTCGAGTTCTCCGGCATGATTCGCGAAGAACCTTCTGCCGGCCCGAGCCCGTTCCGCGAGGTCTGGAACATGACCAAACGCAAGACGGGGGCCAGCGGCTGGTTGGTGGCGGGCGTGCAGGCGCTGCAATAAGCGTTGTACAAACGGCTGATTCAAACGCAGGGTCCGGCTTTAAGCAAGCGGGATATCGCCACAGAGGCTAGGGCGTTTTGAAATCAGGGAATAATCGGGGACTATGGCAACACAGTCCCCTTTTTCTTTGCTGGAGGGTTTCCTCCAAAAACTTCCCCTCCCCTCCGTGCAACCTCCCGCTTGGGTGGTGGACGAGGTTCAACGCCGCATCGTGCTGCTGTTGAACCATATTTTGATGCAGGAGAGCGAGGCCATGGCCCGGCTCGTCCGGCAGAAAAATAGAGTGATTCAAATGCACTGGCGCACCTTTTCCATCAAACTGGTGGCAACGCCTGCCGGCTTGCTGGACCGGGCCGCCGATGACGCCAAACCTGACTTGGTGCTGGCGCTCACTGAAAGCTCCCCCTTTTCCTTGGCACAAGGCGCATTCAAGGGCGACAAACCGGCGGTGCGCATTGAAGGCGATGTGCAACTGGCTGCCGAGGTGAATTGGCTCACCGACCACGTGCGTTGGGATATTGAAGAAGACTTGGCCCGCGTCATGGGCGACGCTCCCGCGCATACCTTGAGCCAGGCCGCACGGGGTGCTGCGCAGGCTTTGCGTCAATTTTTGAGCGGCGGTCAAGGCCCAGGACGTGGTGGGCCTGCGACATGAAGCGATTGTTTCGCGGCGTCTTCATCGTCTGGGTGATGTTGCGATATGGGCTGGACGAGCTGGTGCTGACCAGTTTTCAAAAGCCGTGGTTGCGGGTGATCGCGCGCCTTGTCTCCCTTGGCCGTGATTTGAAGGCCCCCCGTGGTCAACGCATTCGCGAGGCCTTGGAGCGCTTGGGCCCGATTTTCGTCAAGTTGGGTCAAGTCCTGTCCACGCGCCGCGACTTGATGCCGGTGGACATTGCCGATGAGTTGGCCCTGTTGCAGGACCGCGTGCCACCGTTTTCCTCTGAGGTGGCGATTGCCACCATCGAGCGCGCCTTTAACAAAAAGGTGGACGACATTTTTGTCTCCTTTGACCGACAGCCCATTGCCAGCGCCTCCATTGCACAGGTCCATTTTGCGGTGCTCAAAGACCGCAACGGCATTGAGCGGGAGGTCGCGGTGAAGGTCTTGCGGCCGGGCATGCTGTCCGTGATCGAAAAAGACCTGAGTTTGATGCGCCTGATGGCCGGCTGGGTCGAGAGCCTGTCCAATGACGGTAAACGCCTCAAGCCGCGTGAGGTGGTCGCTGAATTTGACAAATACCTGCACGATGAACTGGATTTGGTGCGCGAAGCGTCCAGTGCGGCCCAATTGCGGCGCAACATGGAGGGCTTGGACCTGGTGCTGATTCCCGAGATGTTCTGGGATTACTGCGCGACGGAGGTGATCGTCATGCAGCGCATGACCGGTGTGCCCATCAGCCAGGTAGAGCGACTGCGCGCGGCGGGGGTGGACATTCCGAAGCTGGCGCGCGATGGTGTCACGATTTTCTTCACGCAGGTGTTTCGAGACGGCTTTTTTCATGCGGACATGCACCCCGGCAACATTCAGGTCAGTTTGGCTCCCGCCACTTTTGGGCGGTATATCTCGCTGGACTTTGGCATCGTGGGTACGCTGACGGAAACGGACAAGGAGTACCTCGCTCAGAACTTCACCGCCTTCTTTCGGCGCGACTACAAGCGCGTGGCTGAGTTGCACATCGAATCTGGCTGGGTGCCCCGAACCACGCGCGTGGATGAGTTGGAGTCCGCGATTCGATCGGTGTGTGAACCTTACTTTGATCGCCCGCTGAAAGAAATTTCATTGGGCTTGGTGTTGATGCGTCTCTTCCAAACCTCGCGCCGTTTTCAGGTTGAAATTCAGCCTCAGTTGGTGTTGCTGCAGAAAACACTGCTCAATATTGAAGGCTTGGGGCGCCAGTTGGACCCTGAACTGGACCTTTGGGCCACGGCCAAACCTTTTCTTGAGACGTGGATGATTGACCAGCTGGGACCGAAGAAGCTGTTGGACGAGTTGCGCAATGAATCGCCTCGCTATGCCAAGCTGATTCCCGAATTACCGCGTTTGCTGTACCACTTTCTTCAAAACGACACAACCAAGTCCAGCCGTGCGGTTGAAGAACTGCTTTTGGAGCAAAAGCGCACCAATCGGCTGCTGCAAAGCGTCCTCTACGGAGGGGTCGGTTTTGTGTTGGGCTTGATCGTCATGCAGTTGATTGTGCGGGTGCGGCTTTTCTAGGATCGCAGGCGCTGAGGGGCGTGAGCTCAGGCTGCGCCCTATAATTAAAAGCTTTGCAACCTGAGTTTGAACCCAATTCCATGCCAATTTACGCCTACAAATGCGAGTCCTGCGGATTTGCCAAGGATGTGCTGCAAAAAATGTCGGATGCCCCGCTGACGGAGTGCCCCGACTGTCACGCACCGGCGTTCAAAAAACAGCTCACTGCGGCTGGATTTCAGCTCAAAGGATCGGGCTGGTACGCCACTGATTTCAAAGGCGGCACACCCGCGAGCGAGGCACCCAAGGCTGAGTCGGCGGACAGTGCGAAGAGCACCGAAAGCGCAGGCGAAAAAACCGCTGCCCCGTCCCCCTCGCCAGCGCCGTCCGCAGGTAAAACTGACGCTTGAGCGGCACTTTAGCTGCGCCTTGAGTGATGTTTGGGATTTGTTGTGCCGATTAAAAAATACCTGTTGACAGGCTTGTTGGCTTGGTTGCCCCTCACCTTGACGATTTGGGTGTTGCTTTGGCTGGTGGGTTTGCTGGATGCCATTTTTGGCGGGCTTTTGACTGGCTTGGATGCACTCACGCCCGATTCTGCAGCCCCTGTGATCGAGCGCTTGCGGCACATTCCGGGCTTGGGCGTCGTGTTGGTGTTCACCGCCCTGTTGTTGACAGGGGCCTTGGTGTCCAACGTGGCGGGGCGATGGTGGCTGCAGCAGTGGAGTCGTTTGTTCACCAACATTCCGGTGTTCAGGTCGATTTACAACAGCGTGAAAAAAGTGTCGGATACTCTTTTTTCCAGCAACGGCAATGCGTTTCGCCGTGCGATGTTGGTTCAGTACCCTCGCGCTGGCGTGTGGACCATCGCCTTTCAAACGGGTACGCCGGGCGGCGAAGTCGCCAAGCACCTGGGGGAGAATTTGGTGAGTGTGTATGTGCCCACCACGCCGAATCCCACCAGTGGGTTTTTTCTCATGTTGCCGCGCGCTGAGGTGATTGAGTTGCAAATGAGTGTGGATGAAGCACTGACTTACGTGATTTCCATGGGCTCTGTGGCGCCGTCTGCGCTGACGAGTTTGCCTAGGAAATAGTTTTGACAACCTGTACCGCCCATTCGGGTGGATTTTGAAAGCTGAATATGGCGATGCGCTCCCATTATTGCGGTCTTGTGACCGAGACCTTGTTAGGTGAAACCGTCACTTTGTGTGGCTGGGTGAACCGTCGTCGTGACCATGGCGGCGTGATTTTTGTGGATGTGCGCGACCGTGAAGGTTACGTGCAAGTCGTCTGCGATCCCGACCGTGCCGAGATGTTCAAGACCGCCGAAGGCATTCGCAACGAATTTTGTATCCAGATCAAAGGCGTGGTGCGTGCTCGCCCCGAAGGCACGGTTAACGACAACCTCAAAAGCGGCAAGATTGAAGTGCTGTGCCATGAGCTGACGGTACTGAACCCCTCCGTGACACCGCCGTTCCAGTTGGATGACGAGCATTTGAGCGAGACCACGCGCTTGACGCATCGGGTCTTGGACCTGCGCCGTCCTTACATGCAAAACAACCTGATGCTGCGCTACCGCGTGTCCATGGAAGTGCGTAAATTTTTGGATGCCAATGGTTTCATTGACATTGAGACGCCCATGTTGGGCAAGTCCACGCCTGAAGGTGCCCGTGACTATTTGGTGCCCAGCCGCGTTCATGACGGTCACTTCTTTGCGTTGCCCCAAAGCCCTCAGTTGTTCAAACAGCTGTTGATGGTGGCAGGCTACGACCGCTACTACCAAATCACCAAATGCTTCCGTGACGAAGACTTGCGCGCCGATCGTCAACCTGAGTTCACCCAGATTGATATCGAGACCTCGTTCTTGAGCGAACAAGAAATTCGCGACATGTTCCAAGGCATGATCACCACCGTGTTTAAAAACACATTGAGTGTGGACTTGG
>JAGODZ010000244.1 GCA_017997975.1 Rhodoferax sp. | reverse complement strand
TTCGGATCAATCATCACCGTGGCGCTGGACTCCACAATCTCCTGAATGGTCTTCATGCCAGCCCAAACGCCTGAAAAACGGCTCAAGGCAAAGGCGTGAATGCCCAAATCCAAGATTTCTTGCACGGTCGCAGGGAAAAACACGGGCGAGCCGCAGGCTTTGAAAATATGGTCGCTCTGGTGGGCAGCCGTTGAGCTTTTCGAGATGTGATCGTCCCCCGCCACGGCAATCACGCCGCCCCATTCGGTGGTGCCTGCCATGTTGGCGTGCTTGAACACATCGCTGCAGCGGTCCACCCCCGGCCCCTTGCCGTACCAAATACCAAACACACCGTCAAATTTATTGCTCCCCGGCGGCGCAAAGCCCAGCTGTTGCGTGCCCCACATCGCGGTGGCGGCCAACTCTTCGTTCACGCCGGGCTGAAAGACGATGTTCTGGGTCTTCAGGTACTTCTCTGCCTTGACCAAGGCTTGGTCGTACCCGCCCAACGGGGAGCCCCGGTAACCACTCACAAACCCGGCCGTGTTCTTGCCCACTTGCTGATCTCGCAGACGCTGCAGCATCGGCAGTTTGACCAAGGCCTGCACCCCACTCATAAAAGCCAGCCCGTGGTCGAGCGCGTATTTGTCGTCCAGCGACACGGTTTCTATGGCTTGGCGAATGTGATCGGGCAGGGGTGCATTCATGGTGTGTGTCTCCGGGAGCAATTGAAATGCCGGGTGAAGCGCCTTGTGGGCGTCGAGTTTTCTAAAGGGGCCAAGGAATCAGAGGCCGCCTCGTGGTGAGGTCGAAAGTGTAGGGCCGTCGCGCCGATATGTCTTTGCGTTCTTTGCTTGAAACCCGCTACCATTTGAAAGAATCTTGCTTAAAAAGGCGGCGTTATGGAAACATTAGATAAATTTGATTGGGCTATTCTGAACGAGCTACAAAACGAAGGCCGGCTGAGCAATGCCGACTTAAGCGCTCGTGTGGGTCTGAGTGCCGCGCCCTGTTGGCGGCGGGTGCGCCGACTGGAGGAGGCCGGCTTCATCAAAGGCTATCACGCCGAGATTGACCGGCACAAAATTGGCTTGGGCGTGCTGGCCTTTGTGCGCTTGGACGCCGACAGCAACTCTGGCGGTGTGCTGCGGGGCTTGGAGGAGGCGATCCGTGCCATCCCGGAAATCGTGAGCTGCCACTACATCAGTGGCACCGGCACGTTTGAGTTGCAGGTGGTCAGCCAAGATCTCAATTCATTCAGCCAATTTGCCCGTGATGTGCTGATCAACCTGCCCCATGTCAAAGACCTTCACACCAGCTTTTCGTTGGGGGAAGTCAAGGCCAGCAGCGCACTGCCATTGGGACCGATGGCGAAATGAAGCGATCTCACCAACACTGACCCCATTTGCCCCAAAACAGGTACTCAGTTGGCAAAAGTAGGGGTAAGTCCCAATCCAACCCTGCAGCAAAGTACCAATGTGCCCCGTTTAAGTACCAACCTCGAAAGAAAGGATCAGTATCGTTAGAGGTGTCAATGCTGAGAACCCAAACCGGCGCTGAACATCGCAATCCAAATATTCCTCTAGGAGACCTTCCGATGAAAATGAAAATGCAACTTTCCCTGGCAGCCTCACTGGTTGTGGCCCTTTGCGGACCGTCCCAGGCAGCGACCGAGCTCGTCATTGCCACCGTGAACAACGGCCACATGATCGAGATGCAAAAACTCAGCGGCAACTTTGAAAAAGCCAACCCTGATATCAAGCTCAAGTGGGTCACGCTGGAAGAAGGCGTGCTGCGCCAGCGCGTCACGACCGACATCGCCACCAAAGGCGGTCAGTTTGACGTCATGACCATCGGCATGTACGAGACCCCGATTTGGGGCAAAAAAGGCTGGCTGCAAGAACTGAAAACCGACGCGGCCTACGACGTCGATGACCTGCTGCCCTCGATTCGTGATGGCCTGTCGATCAATGGCAAGCTCTACGCCGCACCGTTCTATGGTGAAAGCTCCATGCTCATGTACCGCAAAGACTTGGCCGACAAAGCGGGTGTGACGGTGCCTGAGCGTCCCACCTGGACCCAGGTTGCCGATTTGGCCCAAAAAATCCATGATCCGAAAAACGGCGTGTACGGTATTTGCCTGCGCGGCAAGCCGGGCTGGGGCGACAACATGGCCTTCCTCTCGACCTTGGTGAATACCTTCGGTGGTCAGTGGTTTGACATGAGCTGGAAACCTCAGTTGGAAAGCAAGCCGTGGAAAGAGGCCGTCACCTTCTATGTGGATCTGCTGACCAAATACGGCCCGCCCGGCTCATCCGCCAACAGCTTCAACGAAATTTTGGCCCTGACCAATTCGGGCAAATGCGGCATGTGGGTGGACGCCACCATTGCCGCGTCGTTCGTGAGCGACCCCAAGCAATCCAAAGTGGCAGACCAAATGGCCTTTGCCCAAGCCCCCACTCAAGTCACCCCCAAAGGTGCGAACTGGCTGTGGGCCTGGTCACTGGCCATTCCATCCGGCTCCAAAAAGGTGGATGCCGCTCAGAAGTTTGTGACCTGGGCGACTTCCAAGGAGTACATCGAACTGGTGGGCAAGACCAACGGCTGGGGCACGGTACCCACTGGCACGCGCAAAAGCACCTACGCCAATGCGGACTTCGTGAAAGCGGCGCGCTTTGCACCCGCCGAGAAAATGGCCATCGATTCGGCCAAGCCGAACGACTCCACCCTGCCCAAGAGCCCGTACGTGGGTGTGCAATTTGCGGCCATTCCGGAGTTTCAAGCCATTGGCACTGAAGTCGGACAGCAGATGAGCGCAGCGCTCGCGGGTCAGAAAACGGTCGACCAAGCCCTCAAGGCCAGCCAAGTAGCCGCCGAGCGTCAGATGAAAAAGGCGGGCTATTACAAGTAAGCAGGCCACGGCCCCCTGACTGGGGGTCGGCATCACCGTGCTGACCCCAGTCCGTGCCTCCTCTCTTGTATCTCTTTGCAGCTCGACCACTGCACACCCGCGCGTCCACTGAGGCGCGCCTGTTTCCTTTTTTTTCTGGGTGCACCGCCATGAACCGCACACTTCCTCGCCTCCTGATGGCACCCGCCGTGGGCACGCTCTTCCTGTGGATGATCGTGCCGCTGGTCATGACCCTCTACTTTTCGTTGATTCAGTTCAACCTGTTGCAGCCGACTGAGTCCGCCTTCATCGGGCTGGAGAACTATGAGTACTTTCTGACCGATCCGTCGTTTGGTGCGGCGGTGTGGAACACCATCGTCCTGCTGAGCAGCGTGATCGGAATCACGGTGGTCTTGGGCACACTGATCGCCCTGCTGATCAACGAGCCACTCGCCGGTCGCGGACTGGTGCGCATCCTGCTCATTTCCCCCTTCTTTGTCATGCCCACGGTGAATGCCCTGTTGTGGAAGAACATGATGATGAACCCCATTTACGGGGTGCTGGCGCAAGTCTGGATTTTCTTTGGCGCCACACCCGTGGACTGGCTGACCGTGCACCCGCTGCTCTCCGTCATCCTGATGGTGTCTTGGCAGTGGCTGCCTTTCGCTACGCTGATCTTCATGACGGCACTGCAAAGCATGGACCGCGAGCAGCTAGAGGCCTCGCGCATGGACGGGGCCCACTATTTCCAGCAGCTGCGCTACCTCTACCTGCCCCACCTCGGCCGATCGGTGGCTGTGGTGGTGATGATTGAACTCATTTTCTTGCTCAGCGTCTTTGCCGAGATTTACACCACCACCGGCGGTGGTCCGGGCGATGCGAGCACCAACGTGGCCTACCTGATCTTCAAGCAAGCGTTGTTGAACTTTGACGCGGGCGTGGCCTCGGCGGGCGCACTGTTCGCCGTCGTGCTGGCCAACATCGTGGGCATCTTCATGATTCGCTTGGTTGGCAAGAACCTCGACAAATAAGGAATCCTCATGGCACGCCAATCTACCTTTACACCGGCTTATGCCGTTCGCACCTTGGGCGCCTGGGGCGTTGCACTGCTGCTGTTCTTCCCGCTGGGCTGGCTCATCCTGACGGCGTTCAAAACCGAGTTACAAGCCATTGCGGTGCCGCCCGAGCTGTTCTTTACACCCACGCTTGAGAATTTCCATGAAGTCAATGAGCGCAGCGACTACCTGCAATACGCCAAGAACTCAGTGCTCACCAGTGTGGTGTCCACGATTCTTGGCCTGATGATCGCCGCGCCAGCAGCCTACGCCATGGCCTTCTTCAAAGGCAAGCGCGACAAAGACATTCTCATGTGGATGCTCTCCACCAAGATGATGCCCGCCGTGGGCGCGTTGGTACCGGTCTATGTGCTGGCCCAAAAGAGCCATTTATTGGACTCACCCATCGCCTTGATCATCGTGTTCACCTTGTCTAACCTGCCCATCATGGTCTGGATGCTGTACTCGCAGTTCAAAGAGATTCCGCGTGAAATTTTGGAAGCTGCGCGCATGGACGGTGCCACGCTCTGGCAAGAAGCCCGTCTGGTGCTGCTGCCACTGGCCATGGGCAGCCTGGCCTCCACTGGTCTGTTGTGTTTGGTGCTCTCGTGGAACGAAGCCTTCTGGAGCCTGAACCTCACTGCAGCCAACGGCGGCACGCTGGCCACCCTGATCGCCGGTTACTCCAGCCCCGAAGGGCTGTTCTGGGCCAAGCTGTCGGCGGCGTCATTCATGGCGATTGCTCCGATCGTGGTCTTTGGCTGGTTCAGCCAGAAGCAGCTTGTTCAGGGACTCACTTTTGGGGCGGTGAAATGATCGCCATCCTCTGCTGCGCTGGGTGCTGGAGCCTCGAATCAGACATCGCAGCGACTGCCGCGACTCGCTAAACCCCATCATTTTTGAGACAACACCATGTCCTATTTGCAACTTCAAGGCATCGAAAAATTCTTCGGTGACCACCGCGCCATCAAAGGCATCGATCTGGAAATCAAACCGGGTGAATTCGTGGTCTTTGTC
>JAGODZ010000054.1:1483-15819 GCA_017997975.1 Rhodoferax sp. | reverse complement strand
GCAGCGAAACCACCAAGGTGGAAGTGGACCGCATGATGCGCAGCATCGCCGGCGTCACTGGGTTTTACGAGCAACTGGCCTTGGAAGAAACCGGCCAGCGCATCACCGTGCCACCTCGCCCGCCCGCACTCACGTCCGATGAGATAGACACCGCCCGCCGCAACCCCGCTTTGGTGCGCAGCTTGTATGCCTTTCAATTGGGCCTGCGCAGTGAGGCGGTGCGGGAGTGGAACTACGCCGCCAACCTGCACAAAGACGGCGGCATGAATGAGCGCAATCTGCTGGCCGCCGCCGCACTGGCCTGCCAAAACCACATTTGGGACCGGTGCATCAACACCAGCGAGCGCACCAAAAATGCCATTGATTTCGAGCAGCGCTTTCCCATGCCGCACCATGACGCGGTCTTGAAGCGCACCGCGCAAATTGGCTTGGACCCGGCCTATGTGTATGGCTTGATTCGCCAAGAAAGCCGCTTCATCACCGACGCCCGCTCCTCCGTGGGGGCCAGCGGGTTGATGCAGGTGATGCCGGCCACCGCCCGCTGGACGGCCAAGAAAATTGGCCTGACAGACTTTAAGCCGCACCAGATCACCGAGCGGGACACCAATATCGCCATTGGCACCGGGTACCTGAAGCTGGTGTTGGATGACTTTGCGGGCTCCATGCCCATGGCCGCCGCCGCCTACAACGCCGGTCCCGGTCGCCCGCGCAGTTGGCGCGGCCAAACCGGCGCGCCGGTGCTGGAAGCCGCCATCTGGGCGGAGAACATTCCCTTCACTGAAACCCGCGATTACGTGAAAAAAGTGCTGTCCAACACCACCAACTACGCCGCCATCATCACCGGCCAGCCCCAGTCCTTGAAAGCGCGTTTGGGCTCTGTGGGGCCGCGTGACGCGGGGGTGATCGAGCCTTACAAAGATTTGCCCTGATTTATGACAAATAGGGCTATAACCCTTGCTGCACCTACGCAAGTAGCTATTTAATCAATAGCAATTAGCGCAAGCTAACGGCAAGCGAAGGCCTGCGCTGTTGTGTTCAGCACCTGCGGTGCGCTAGCAGCCTGTCGGGCTTAGGTCGTCGAAAGCGAAAATCGGCCCCAGCGCCGACTAGTTTTTGACGATTTCGCAGCCCAATATCTGGATATTGGGTAAGAAAGCGGCGTTCTCGCAGAGCGGCGAAGCCAAAAATAGCCCGCTGCGGTCGATTTGCAGCCGACGATTCCTAAGTCCGACAGGCTGCTAGCATTTAAGCTTTACAGGGAATCCTATGCTCAAGCTCTACATCGGTAACAAAAACTACTCATCTTGGTCGATGCGCCCTTGGGTGGTGCTCAAGCAAAGCAACATCCCATTTGAAGAGGTCATGGTGCGGTTTGACTCGTTTGAGGCGGACTCTCGCTTTAAAGCCACCATCTTGGCCGTGAACCCAACCGGCAAGGTGCCTGCTTTGGTGGACGGGGGACTGGTGGTGAGCGACACCTTGGCCATTGCCGAGTACCTGGCCGAACAGTTTTCAGACAAGCAGCTTTGGCCCGCCGACAAGGTCGCCCGAGCCAAAGCACGCAGCGTCTGCGCTGACATGCATTCGGGTTTCGCCGCCCTGCGCAGCCACTGTCCCATGAACATCGAAGCCTCACTGGCCGACACCGGCGCTTTGCTGTGGCGCGACCAACCGGCCTTGCGGGCCGATGTGGCCCGGCTCGTGGCGCTGTGGGACGGCCTGCTGAGCGCACACGGCGGACCCATGCTGTTTGGCGAGTTTTGCATTGCCGACGCCTACTTTGCCCCGGTCTGCATGCGCCTGACGACCTATGCCTTGCCGGTGCCACCCTCCATCGCCGCCTACGTGGCCCGCGTCAGCGCGCTGCCCGGTGTCAAAGCGTGGATGGACGCCGCTTTGAAGGAGCAAGATTTTCTGGACTTTGAAGAGCCCTACCGCTTGTCGCGTGAGCGGGTTTAGGTTTCAGTAAACTGCCCCCATGCAAATTTACATGGTGGGTGGTGCGGTCCGCGACGCCCTGCTGGGTTTACCAGTGAAAGACCGCGATTGGGTGGTGGTGAGTGCCACGCCCGAGGCCATGACGGCACAGGGTTTTCTGGCCGTGGGGCGAGATTTTCCGGTGTTTTTGCACCCCAAAACCAAAGAAGAATATGCCTTGGCCCGGACGGAGCGCAATTCGGCACCCGGTTACCGAGGCTTTGTCGTTCATGCCGCCCCCGACGTGACGCTGGAAGAGGACTTGGCGCGCCGCGACCTGACCATCAACGCCATGGCCATCCGCGTGGACCACATCGACGAGCGGGGCCAATTTGACCCGCTGCACCCGCAACTGACCGACCCCTATGGCGGGCAAGATGACCTTCGGAACCGGGTCTTTCGCCACGTCAGCTCCGCCTTCAGCGAAGACCCGGTGCGCATTTTGCGGATTGCTCGGCTGGCCGCCCGGTTCACCGATTTCACGGTAGCCCCGGAGACGCTGGCGTTGATGACGGCCATGGTGACGGCAGGCGAGGTGGATCACCTGGTGCCTGAGCGGGTGTGGCAAGAGCTGGCCCGGGGCCTGATGGAAGAGCGACCTTCCCGCATGCTTGAGGTGCTGCGCGACTGCGGGGCGCTGGACCACCTGCTGCCTGAACTGAACCGACTGTGGGGGGTGGACCAAAGGGCGGATTACCACCCCGAGGTGGACACCGGCGTTCACATGATGATGGTCATGGACATGAGTGCCCGCCTGCACGCCCCGCTGGCGGTGCGTGTGGCGTGCTTGTTCCACGACCTCGGCAAAGGCACCACCCCCGCGCACATCTTGCCGCGCCATCTGGGTCATGAGGAGCGCAGTGCCCGGCTGCTGAAGGGCGCTTGCGATCGGCTTCGGGTGCCCACCGATTGCCGCGAATTGGCCGATGTGGTGGCGCGCGAGCACGGCAACATTCACCGCAGCGGTGAGCTGAACGCCGCTGCCGTGGTGCGCTTGTTGGAGCGGTGTGATGCGTTTCGCAAGCCACAGCGCTTTGCCGATATTTTGCTGGCCTGCGAATGCGATGCCCGGGGCCGGGGCGGGCTGGGCGAGTCGGCTTACCCGCAAAGGCCGCGCCTGTGGGCAGCCTTGAGGGTTGCCCAAGGCGTGGCCACGCACCTCATCGCCGAAAAAGCGATGGCAGCGGGCGCTCAAGGCAAGGCCATTGGCGAGCTTATTCACCAAGCGCGGGTCAAGGCGCTCAAGACAGCTTCAACGCTGTTTCCTGCCGAGGCCGATCCGGTCGCCCATGCCAAGTAGTATGGGTGCCCCAGCCTGCAGGGCACCGATTGTTCGTTTTTTTGGTGGTTCACCATGCCCCGATTGTTGATTGTTGAAGACGATGACTTGCTGCGCGACGGCCTGAGCGCCCAACTCACCCACGCGGGCCACACCGTCACCACCGCGGCTGATGGCGCTTTGGCGCAAGAACTGCTGGAAACCAAGCGCTACGACGGTGTGGTGCTGGATTTGGGCTTGCCAAAAATCAGCGGCATGGACCTGTTGCGCTGGATTCGCCGGCGCCTACCCGCGCTGCCGGTGCTGATTTTGACCGCGCGCGACGGCATTGATGACCGGGTTCAAGGTCTGAACGCAGGGGCCGATGACTACCTGACCAAACCCTTCGACCGGGCTGAGCTGCAAGCCCGCTTGAGCGCCTTGTTGCGCCGCGCCCAGTTGCCCGCTTTTGGTGGCTCGCTAGAAATCGCCGCCAACACCTCAGGCGCGCTGCGCGTGGATGCCAGTTTGCCGCAGGCCTGGCTGGGTGATGTGGCACTGGAACTGACGCAGCGCGAATGGGCCCTGCTGTCGCTGTTGGTCAGTCACGCCGGCCAAGTGGTGAGCCGGGAGGACGTGATGGAGCGCTGGCAATCCGAGCCCGCAGAAGGCGGTGGTGCCGCGTCTAACGCGCTGGAGGTGTACATCCACCGTTTGCGCCGCAAATTGGCCGACTCCAGCTTGAGTATTCGCAATGTGCGCGGCCTGGGTTACATGCTGGAGACGGCTGCGCCGTGAGCCCCTCCCCCGCGCACGGCCTGTCCCTGAAGCGCCAGTTGTTGCTGTGGCTCATGCTGCCCCAGTTGGTGCTCTGGCTGGTGGGCGGCGCACTGACCTACCGTGTGGCCCTGAGTTATGCCGAAAAAGGCATTGACCAGTCCCTGACCCAGTCGGTGCGCTCGCTGGCGCGTCAGGTCAAGCCGATTGGCTCCGGCCTGTTGATTGACTTTCCCAAAGCAGCCCAAGATATCTTGGAACAAGACCCCAAGGACCGGGTGAGCTACATGGTGTCCTCACCACCCGGGCGTTTCCTGCTGGGCAACAGCACTTTGCCCCACCCCGTCGGGCTGGCCCCCTCCACCGGATCGCCCGTGCTGTACAACGCCACCATTGACCAAAAACCGATGCGGGTCGCGCTGCTGGAAGTGGATTATGGCGACGCTGACGCGCCGCAGCGACTGCGGGTGCAAGTGGCCCAAAGTTTCGAAGTCCAAAAACGCATCACAACGGAATTGATCGCCGACATTCTCGCGCCCTTGTTGGTGTTGGGGGCTTTACTGGGTGTTCTGGTGTATGGCGGTGTGTCACGCGGGCTGGTTCCCCTGAAGCGCTTGCAGGCTCAGTTGGGCGACCGACAAGAGCACAGTCTCTCCGCCTTGTCCCCCATCGAGATGACACAAGCCCCCCAAGAGGTGCATGCCCTGGCGGGGGCGGTGAATCAGTTGCTGTCGGCGATTCGCCGCAGTCTGGGGCAAGAAAAACGATTTTTAAGCGACGCCGCCCATCAGTTGCGCACACCGTTGGCGGGCCTGATCAGCCAAACCGAGTTGGCATTGGCAGAAACTGACCCGCAGGCCTTGCGCGCGCGGTTAACCAAAGTATTGGCCGGTGCCCAGCGCAGTGCCCACTTGGTCCACCAACTGCTCTCGCTGGCCCGAAACGAGGCTGACGTGAAACTGCAATTGCTGGACGTGGCGGCGCTGGCCCGTGATATTGCCCGCGAGTGGACCCCCCGCGCGGTGGCAGCGGGCATTGACCTGGGATTTGAAGGCGACGACAGCCTGATGGTCCACGGCGAGAAGCTGCTGCTGCGCGAGGCACTGAGCAATCTCATCGACAACGCCATCCTCTACAGCCACCAAGGCAGTGTGGTCACGTTGCGCTGCACCCACGCCGATGGACACGCCTTGATTGAGGTTGAAGACAATGGCCCTGGCCTGACCGAGGCTCAACTTGGCCATGTGTTTGACCGCTTCTGGCGCGCCAGCGAGTTGCCAGGCGGGTGTGGATTGGGGCTGGCGATCGTCGCGGAGATCTCTCACCGTCACCATGGCAACACCCGCGCCCATGGCGTGCAGCCGCACGGCTTGCGCGTTGCCCTGCAACTCCCACTGGCTCATCGGGTGGATGGTTCAACTTGAATCCCCTGAAATCCATACACAAATGAGATACTGGCCCTTTTCAATTCAGCGTTTCTTGTACTTGAAGCTCCTCTGTCTGGACACTGCGTGACCGAAGACCACACCCCCCAGAACCTCCCCAACAAGGGGCGGTCACCCCACACAGCGGCGGCGTTAGAGCCGGGCCACCCTTGGCGAAAGATGCTGGAATCGTCGGGTGAAGGGGTGTGGGACTGGGACGTGCGCAGCGGATTGCAAACTTATTCCCGTCGCTGGAAGGAAATGCTGGGCTACGCTGACTTTGAAATCAGTCCGGGTTATCGTGAATTTTTTACCCGACTGCACCCCGACGATATTGAGCGGCTGCAGTTGTCTAAACAAGCGAATTTGAGCGAGCCGGCTGAAAGAAATGCCATTGAGTTCCGCATGCAGTGCAAGGATGGGTCTTGGAAATGGGTTTTGTCACGCGTTTTGCTGGTGATACGCGACCACCAAGGCCAACCCCTGCACGTGATCGGAAGCCACACCGACATCTGTGAGCGCAAAGCCCAAGAGGCGGCACAGCAAGCACTGAACCAACAACTCCTCTCCCAAACCCACCTGCTTGAAACCACGCTCAAGAGCATCAGCCAGGGCATTCTTTTCTTTGACAGCGCGAGGCGTGTGGCCATGTTCAACCCACGTGTTTGTGAGTTGCTGGCGGTGTCCGCTGACACCTTGGCGGCGCAGCCGACGTCCCAGGAACTGCGCCGCGTCTTGTGGGAACGAGGCGATTTTGGTCCTGAAGGCGCTTGGGTTGATGCACATGCCCGCGTCGAACTGTTGAACTTGGTGCTGGGGGGAGAGGGCATCCTACCGGACACCTATTTGCGTCGCACCCCCTCTGGCCAGACGCTTGAAGTCAAAAACCGCACGCTCCTTGACGGCAGCTCGGTTCACACCTTCACCGATATCAGCGCCTACGTGAAGTCTGAGGCCGCCCGAAGTGAACTCAACGAGTTGCTCGATGCCACCCAAGACATGGCACGGGTAGGCGGTTGGTCGGTGAATTTTGAGAGGGCCGAGATTTTCTGGACTGAGGGAATTTTTAGAATTCTTGAGCTGTCCTCAAAGACTTACAAACCGACGCTGAGTTCGTTGGCAGAATTTTTCTTGCCCGCCTCGCTGGCAGCGGTTGAGGCGTCTTATGCCGGCGGGGTGGATCAGCCGGCCCAGCACGACATTGAACTTCAAATGATCACGGCCACTGGCCGCCCCATTTGGGTGAAGTCGATGGGGAAGACGGTGTACAAAAACGGCAAGCCCATTCAACGAATTTCTGTCTTGCAAGACATCACCGAGCGAAAGAACGCCGACTTGGCCTTGCGCGACAGCGAAATACGCTGGAAGCTGGCACTGGAAAGCACGGGCGATGGCATGTGGGACTGGCACATCCAAAGTGGCACGGAGTACCTGTCCGCCCAACTTCTGGCCATGTACGGATTGAGCGAACAAGACGATCGCCAGCACCACAGTGTGTTGGATGGTCGCACCCACCCCGATGATCTGCCGCAACTGGAGCGCGATCGGACGGCTCATTTCGAAGGTAAAACACCCACTTATGTGAATGAGCACCGCGTTCTGTGTGCCGATGGCAGTTGGAAATGGGTATTGAGCCGCGGCATGGTCATTACCCGGGATGCGGCGGGTCAACCCCTGCGCATGATTGGCACCCACACCGACATCACCGCGCGCAAAGCGTCTGAAGCTTTGGTCTGGAATCAGGCCCACTTGGATGCACTGACGGGGCTGCCCAACCGCCGTATGCTGCGCGACCGACTGGAACACGAGATTCGCAAGGGCCTGCGCGAGGGCCGCCAACTCGCCGTTTTGTTCATTGATCTGGACCATTTCAAAGAAGTCAACGACACCCTGGGGCATGACAGTGGCGATTTTCTGCTCGTGGAGGCGGCACGCCGAATCAAAGCGAGCGTGCGTGACACCGACACCGTAGCGCGCATGGGCGGGGATGAGTTCACCGTGATCTTGACCGAGCTGCACGACGTCAGCAGTGTGGAGCGCACGCTGCAAACGCTGTTGCACACCCTGTCCAGTGTGTTCCAACTGGGTCATGAGCAGGTCTATGTCTCGGCCAGCATCGGCATCACGCTGTACCCGCTGGACGGCAAAGATGTGGAAGCCCTGTTCAAAAATGCCGACCAGGCCCTGTACGCCGCCAAAGGCGCGGGACGCAATCAATTCAGCTTTTTCACGCCCTCTTTGCAGGAAGCGGCCCAACTGAGGGTTCGGTTGACCCATGACCTTCGGTCCGGTTTGAGCCAAAACCAATTCAAACTGGTTTACCAACCCATCGTGACCCTCTCAACAGGAACCATTTGCAAGGCCGAGGCCTTGTTGCGCTGGCAACACCCCACGCGCGGCTTGGTCAGCCCTGCCGACTTCATTCCCATCGCGGAGTCCAGCGGACTGATTGTGGATATGGGCGATTGGGTGCTCAAGCAGGCCATACAACAAATCAAGCAATGGCGAGCGCAGTTGTCGCCCCACTTTCAAATCAGCGTGAACAAATCACCAATCCAGTTCCAAAATGGCAATCGGTCGCACCCCCATTGGCACGAACAACTGGCTGCAGCCCAACTGCCCGGCGACAGTTTGGTGGTTGAGATCACGGAAGGGCTGTTGCTGGAAACGTCGAATTCGGTGATTGATGAGTTGCTGGCCTTGCGCGATGCCGGCATTGGCGTTTCGCTGGACGACTTTGGCACCGGCTATTCCGCCTTGTCGTACCTGCAAAAGTTCAATATTGATTACATCAAAATCGACCAGCGTTTTGTACGCCATTTGATTCCTGAATCCACCGACCTGGCGCTGTGCAAAGCCATCATCGTGATGGCGCATCAACTGGGCATCAAGGTGGTCGCAGAAGGCGTGGAGACCGAGCTGCAGCGCGACTTGCTGGTCGCTGCGGGTTGCGACTTTGGGCAAGGCTATTTGTTTTCTCGCCCCTTGTCAGCCCCCGACTTCGAGACCTTCATGGCCTCGCGCGAGCATTAAGCCCGCAGTCAATTGAGCCGAAGATCCGTCTTCGCGTCAAACCAATGGTTGTGGCGGCTGCTCACGGTCATGCCCGTTTGCTCACCCACTTTGACGGTTGAATTCGGGGCCACTCGCACCGTCATCAAACCCACCGCCGTTTTGACGACCACATAGGTGTCCGCGCCTGTGGGCTCCACCAGCACAATCTCGCCGCGCCACGTGACGCCCGGGTCGTCGCTCAGGTGAATGTGCTCAGGACGCTGCCCCAGCGTGACGTCTTTGGCGTTGGGGCAATTGAGGTCGAGTGAG
This sequence comes from Rhodoferax sp., assembly GCA_017997975.1. Lineage (GTDB taxonomy): Bacteria > Pseudomonadota > Gammaproteobacteria > Burkholderiales > Burkholderiaceae_C > Rhodoferax. The sequence goes on along the minus strand of JAGODZ010000054.1, from coordinate 7,059 downwards.
CCACCTTCAAAGATGAACTTGCCTTGCTCTCCCACCGTCTCGATACGCCCTTTGATGAAGTTCATATTGGGGGAGCCGATAAAACCCGCCACGTACATATTCACCGGGCGGCGGTAGATGTCGTCAGGTGTGCCAATTTGCTGCAGCACGCCGCCCTTCATGACGGCAATGCGGGTGCCCAGCGTCATGGCTTCGATTTGGTCGTGCGTCACATACACACTGGTGATGCCAGAGAGGTGGTGCAGGCGTTTGATCTCCGCGCGCATCTCCACCCGCAACTTGGCGTCCAAGTTACTCAAGGGCTCGTCAAACAAAAACAACTGCGGATCACGCGCCAGCGCACGACCCATGGCCACGCGCTGGCGTTGACCGCCCGACAGCTGCGCGGGCTTGCGGTCCAGCAGGTGCTCAATTTGCAGCATGACGGCCACTTCTTGAATCCGCTTGTCTCGCGCTGCCTTGGGCACCTTGCGCATCTCTAACGCAAAGCCAATGTTGTCGGCCACACTCATGGTGGGGTACAGGGCATAACTTTGAAACACCATGGCAATGTCGCGCTTGGCAGGCGCCATGCCAATCACGTTTTTGCCGCCAATGCGAAGCTCGCCTTCGCTGGGCTCTTCCAAGCCCGCAATGATGTTCAGCAACGTGGACTTGCCGCAACCCGACGGACCGACCAAGATCAAAAACTCACCGGGCGCGACCTCAATGTCAATTTTCTTAAGCACCTCAACCGCTTTGTCGCCGCTGCCAAAAACCTTGCGGATGCCCGCGATATGTAACGAAGCTGCCATTTTTTTATCCTTTCACCGCGCCAGCGGTGAGTCCTTTAACAAAATATTGACCGGCCAACACATACACCAGCATGGTGGGCAGCCCCGCAATCACGGCGGCCGCCATGTCCACGTTGTAGCTCTTGACGCTGCTCGACGTGTTGGCCATGTTGTTCAAGCCCACGGTGATCGGTTTGCTGTCCGCGCCGCTGAAGGCCACACCAAACAGAAAGTCATTCCAGATGTTGGTGAACTGCCAAATCAGCGTCACCATCAGAATCGGGGTTGACAAGGGCATCACGATGCGCCAAAAAATACGCCAGAAACCCGCGCCATCAATGCGCGCCGCGTTCACCAACTCTTTGGGAATGGCGGTGTAGTAGTTCCTGAAAAACAGGGTGGTTCCGGCCAGTCCGGCCACACAATGCACGGCAATCAGACCACCCAATGAGCTGGACAAGCCCAGAAAACCAAGCACCTGACTCATCGGCAACAGCACCACCTGGAAGGGCATGAACACGCCAAACAGCATGAAGCCAAACAGCACTTCACTGCCTTTGAACTTCCACAAACTCAGCACATAGCCGTTGATGGCACCCCAAGCCGTAGAAATCAGCACCGCAGGCACGGCCATGATCACTGAGTTCAAGAAGTAGGGCTTGAGGCCCCGGCAATCGACCCCGGTGCAAGCCGAGGACCACGCCAGACTCCATGACTCAAAGTTGAGCGAGGTGGGCAAACTCATGAGGTTGCCGGAGCGAATTTGCGCGGCGTCTTTGAAGGACGTCACCAGCATCACATACAGCGGTGCCAAAAAGAAAAAAGCGGCGATCAGCAAAATGCCGTAAATCAGGACGCGGGGGAGGTGTTTAGCGATCATGGGGTTTGGCGCGAAGCTCGCTGTAAAGGTAGGGGACGACGATGGCGGCCACGGTGGCCAACATCATGGTGGCGCTGGCAGCACCGAGTCCAATTTGGCCCCGGGTGAAACTCATCACGTACATGAAGGTGGCGGGTACGTCGGTGGCGTAGCCGGGACCGCCTGCCGTCAAGGCCATCACCAAATCGAAGCTTTTGATAGACAAGTGCGACAGCACCAAGATGGTGGAGAACACCACGGGCCGCAAAATCGGCAAAATAATGCGCCAGTAAATACGCGGCAAAGAGGCGCCATCCAGTTGCGCCGCCTTGATGATGTTGTCGTCAATGCCACGCAGGCCCGCCAGCGACAGCGCCATGGCAAAGCCAGCGGACTGCCAAATACCGGCAATCACCACACAGTAAATGGCGGTGTCCGACTGCACCAGCCAGTCAAAGTGAAAGCTGGCCCAACCCAAGTCGTGCATCAATTTTTCCAGCCCCAAGCTGGGGTTCAAAATCCACTTCCAAGCGGTGCCGGTCACGATGAAGGACAGCGCCATGGGGTAGAGGTAAATGGTGCGCAACACGCCTTCAAAGCGGACTTTTTGGTCCAAAAAGATGGCCATCGCCACCCCGAGGGCCATCGAGCCTCCGACGTACAAGACGCTGAAGATGCCCAAATTGGTCAAAGCCACCCACCAGCGGTCCATGCCCCACAGCTGAACATACTGGTCCAGCCCCACAAACTCGCTGTAATTGGGCAGCATGCGCGACCCGGTGACGGAGAGCACGCCATTCCAGATCATGAAACCATAGATGAAAGCAAACCCGATCAAAAAGCCCGGGGCAATCACCAGTTTCGGCAATACGTTTTCTAGTGTTTTCATAGTCTCTTATTTCCGTTTGGACCCACTCATCTGCAACAGCGCGGTGAGGGTCTGGTCCACGGTCGTGGTGTCGTTGTTCCAAAACTCGCTGACCGCCGCGCGCATCAGGCCCTGCTCGGCCGGCGCAATGGCCATGCCGTGCGCTACGGAGGGAAGCAGCTTGCCAGTGGTTGAGGTGGCCGCAAAGTCTTTGCTGGACTGTTGAGCACATTCGTCAAAACTGGCCATTGACATCTTCAAACGCGCGGGAATGGAGCCTTTGCGCAAATTAAATTTCTCCTGAAAACTTTCTCCTAGCAACAGATAGGCCAAATAGCCTTGCGCTTTTTGCGCCTCCCAGTTTTTGAGCTCGAACATGGCAAAGGAATCCACGTTGTAGGTGTAGGCTTGCGCCGTTCCCGGCGCAGGGGCGCAGGAAAAATCTTTGCCCGGTTGTTGGCCCGCCGCCAAAAACTCGCCTTTGGCCCAGTCCCCCATGAACTGAAATCCCGCCTTGCCAGTGATCACCAGGTCAGTGGCCTTGTTCCACTCCCGACCCAAAGCCTTGTTGTCGATATACGCTTTGAGCCGTCGAAAGGTGGTCAGCGACCGGCGCATCTCTTCACTGGCGAGTGCCGTTTTGTCCAATTTAACCAGCGCGTTGTTATAGAAGTCGACGCCCCCCACCCCTAATACAACCGACTCAAAAATGGTGAAATCTTGCCAATCTTGACCTCCGTGGGCCAAAGGCAAGAAACCGGCGGCTTTGATCTTGTCAGCTGCCGCGAAAAACTCTTCAAAGGTTTTGGGCATGCTTTGAACGCCAGAGGCTTTCAAAACCGCGTTATTTCCCCACAGCCAGTTGACCCGGTGCACGTTGACCGGTACCGCCACATAGTGGCCTTTGTATTTCATCTGGTCCGCAATGACCTTGGGCAACAGCTCATCCCACTTTTCAAACAAGGCCATGGCGTCGAGGCTGGTCAGCACATTGAGCTGGGCCCATTCCTGAATCGCCGGCCCTTTGATGAGGGCCGCAGCCGGGGGGTTTCCCGCCAAAACACGCTGTTTCAAAGCGACCATCGCATTTTCGCCACCCCCGCCAATGACAGAAAAGTCCTTCCAGGTGTGGCCGCGCGCCGCCATCATCGACTTCAGCTCCGCCACAGACTTGGCCTCGCCACCCGAAGTCCAATAGTGCAAGACCTCGACCTCACCGGCGTGCACCGTGGCACTGGCCAGAAAAGCCAGGCCTGCCGCCCAGAGACGCAATGAGGAGAGTGTGTTCATGCTTTGCTTGTTTGAGTTGAAAACGCCCCCACCCGAAGGTTGGGGGCGCACCATCCACGGTCAGATTACTGAGTAGCGGCCGCTTTGGCGATGCTTTTCACACCATCGGCGACGGAGATGTTGTCGTCATTCCAGAACTGGCTGACCGCGTCCTTGATCGCGCCTTCCGCAGCGGGTTTGACCGCCATGCCATGGGCAATCGAAGGAAGCAGCCCCCCCGTTTTGGCAGTCTCAACAAAGTCTTTGGCGGACTGCTTGGCGCAATCGTCAAATTTGGCCATGTCCATGTTCAAACGCACAGGAATAGAGCCTTTGTTCAGGTTAAAAATTTCCTGAAACTCAGTGCCCATGATGGCAGCAGCCAAGTCACCCTGTGCTTTTTGAGCACCGGCGTCTTTCAGCTTGAACATGGCAAACGAGTCCACGTTGTAGGTGTAAGAAGCGGTCGAACCGGGCGTTGGCGCGCAAAGGTAGTCTTTGCCTGGCACCTTGCCAGCTGCCGTGAACTCGCCCTTGGCCCAGTCACCCATGAACTGGAACGCGGCTTTCTCTTGAATCACCATCGCTGTGGCCAAATTCCAGTCACGGCCCGGAGCGGCTGGGTCGGTGTAGCCTTTGATTTTGCGGAAAGTCTCCAACGACTTCTTCATGGTGTCGCTGGTCAGGGCCTTTTGATCCAGCTTGATCAGGGCATCGCTGTAGAACTTGGAGCCCCCCACACCCAGCACCACATCTTCAAACGTGGTGAAGTCTTGCCAGTTTTGGCCACCGTGTGCCACGGCAATCAGACCCATTTTTTTGACTTTGTCGGCAGCGGCAAAGAACTCGTCCCACGTTTTTGGCGCGCTCGTCACACCCGCTTTTTTCAACACAGCGGCATTGGCCCACATCCAGTTCACGCGGTGCACGTTCACCGGTGCAGCCACGTAGTTGCCTTTGTATTTCATGCCATCAGCCACCACTTTGGGCAGCAAGCTGTCCCATTTCTCGGCCTTGGCGGTGGCATCCAAATTAGCCAACACGCCTTCAGCCGCCCATTCTTGAATGCCCGGTCCCTTGATTTGAGCCGCCGACGGTGGGTTGCCGGACACCACACGGCTCTTCAGCACGGTAGCGGCGTTGTCACCGCCGCCACCGGCCACGGCGAAATCTTTCCACGTGTGGCCTTTGGCTTGCATGATTTTCTTCAGTTCTGCCACTGACTTGGCCTCACCACCCGATGTCCAGTAGTGCAGAACCTCGACTTCGCCTGCCATGGCAGCGGAGCCCGCGACCACTAGCGCTACGGCCGTAGCCAGCTTTGAAAGTTTCAACATGTTGTTTCCTGATTTTGAAAGCCGATGACCCAAAAGACATCGAACCCGGGTTGATCCGCGCGGACACCGTGTCGCTCGAATTAATTAATTGTTAATTAATCTTCGAGTTTGCGTAATCAGGATTTACCCTTATCGTTTTGGTGGGGGCTTGGTCCGCATTCAAGTCACAAAAAAACCGCTGGGTGATCCCACCGAGCGGTTTTTCCTAAAAGCGAAAGATTTGCATTGACCTCAGTGCGGCCCCACTCGGGTTCAAACGTTCAAGCCACCAGCGCCAAGGCACCAAAGTCCCCCACGCGCTCGCCCAAACCGGCAGGCACCAGTTCGCAGCCGTTGGTCAGGGACGGCAACTTACCACTCACCTGCGCCTGCAGTCGAGGCAATAAATAGTCGCGGTGGTGCCAAAACACACTGCCACCCAGGCTGATGCGTTCTAAATCCAGCGTCACGATCAGGTTGTACAAGGTGCG
>JAGODZ010000054.1:0-1383 GCA_017997975.1 Rhodoferax sp. | reverse complement strand
GCCACAGGCACGGCACCCGCAGGCAATTGAAACCCGTCGGTCAACACATTTGGAGTCATAGTCTGGTCGTCAAGAGTGGGAAATGAAGACGCCAATGGTAAGGCCGGACCCGCCCAGCGGTTACCAGCGCATTACAACGCCCTGCCCCCGTCGTCTCCTGCGAGAGCGCTTGAACTCAAACCACTTGAGCGCGCGCCCAGCGAACAATGTCTGCCGCGCCCATGGCGCCCGGCTGGCGGGCGACTTCACGTCCGTTGGCAAACAGTGCCAAGGTCGGGATGCTGCGAATATTGAAGCGCGCACCTAGGTTTTTCTCAGCTTCGGTGTCCACCTTGACCAGTCGGAACTGCGGCTCCAACTGCTGGGCTGCTTGCTCAAACCACGGGGCCATTTGGCGACACGGGCCGCACCAGGGGGCCCAAAAATCAACCAGCACGGGAATGTGACTGCGCGCGATGTGCCGGTCAAAATTGACCTCGTTCAGCGCCAGCGAGTGACCCAGGAACAAGGCTTGGTGGCAACTTCCGCAGTCGGGCGCGTTGGCCAAATCAGCCTGGCGCACGCGGTTGGTGGTGTGGCAATGGGGGCAAACAATGTGCAGGGCGTCGGTCATGGGTTTACCTTTTTTATAACAAGTTCACTGTTCACATTGAGCCACACCGCGTGGGTTCAAGTCCAGCCCGCCCGCGATCAAATGATTTTGGAGATGACGCCCGCCACCAAACTCAGCAGTATCGTGGTCGTGAGCGGGATAAAAAACTCGCGCCCAAACACCGTGAACCGAAAGTCACCCGGCAAGCGACCAAAGCCCAATTTGCGAAACCAAGGGGTGACGCTGTTGATGAGCAACAGCGCCACAAAAACGACAATAAGCCAGCGAAACATAGGTCAGAGCCGGTGCGTGCGGTCGCCCTGCGAGAAGCCCATGGCCTCCCAGGGTTCGCCCTTGCACAGCCCGATGACCTTGAACAACTCACCCATTTCATGCTCCATGATGAGTTTTTGGGCCTGCACGCGGGTGGGCAAATCAGCCGTTTCCATGTGCTGAATCAAGCCACAGTTCATCAAGAACCGCGCTTGGGAGGTGTAACCCAGCACCTCCAGCCCCGCGTCTTGGGCGGCCACCGCCACACCGGTGAAGTTCACATGGGCGGTGATGTCTTTCATGCCCACCAGTGCCAGAGGATCGGGGTCGGCCCGGTGGCCCAAGTGGCACATCACCGTGCCCATGTGGCGTTGGGGGTGGTAGTACTCGCTCTCTGGGAAACCATAGTCAATCAAAAAGATCGCCCCCCGCGTGAGCTTGTCGGCCAAGGTGCGGATGAACGCCTCCCCTTGGGGATGGATCTCAGTGAGGTAGTCGTGTTCGCCTTCGATCTCCAA
>JAGODZ010000243.1 GCA_017997975.1 Rhodoferax sp. | reverse complement strand
CACCTTTTGGCAAGGCGTGAGCCATATCAACCCCTTCTTCTACATGATTGATGGATTTCGCCATGGCTTTTTTGGGGTGAGTGATGTGTCGCCTTGGCTAAGCTTGGGCGTGGTCGGCGCGGCGCTGGCGGTGGTCAGTGGGATCGCGATTCAATTGCTGCGCACGGGTTACAAAATCCGCAGCTAACCCCCTTGTTTTCACACGAATTGGACGATTGACATGAATGCAAACCAGATCAAAACCCTGATCGCCGCCTCGCTGCCCTGCGAACACTTGGAGTTGGAGGGGGATGGTCGCCATTGGTACGCCACCGTGGTCTCATCGGCTTTTGAAGGCAAGCGCGCCATTCAGCGCCACCAGCAGGTCTATGCCACTCTCGGCGACAAGATGAAAACCGACGAAGTACACGCCTTGTCGATGAAAACATACACCCCCACCGAATGGGCGGCCTTGGCCTGATCCGAGCTAGGCGCGGGCGTTCACCTGACGCCCCCCAGATACTGTTAAACGGAATTTATGGATAAATTATTGATTCGCGGCGGACGCCCCTTGCACGGTGAAGTCTCCATTTCAGGCGCTAAAAATGCGGCCTTGCCTGAGTTGTGTGCCTGCCTGCTCACCGCAGAGCCGGTGACGCTTCTGAACGTGCCGCGCCTGAAAGACGTGTCCACCATGCTGACACTGATTCGCAACATGGGTGTGGGTGCACAGCGCCAAGACGATGGCCGAGTGGAAGTCACTGCGGGCACTTTGAGTTCTCCTGAAGCGCCTTATGAGTTGGTCAAGACCATGCGTGCTTCGGTGCTGGCGTTGGGGCCCTTGCTGGCGCGTTTTGGCGAGGCCACGGTGTCCTTGCCTGGCGGCTGCGCCATTGGATCGCGTCCCGTGGACCAACACATCAAAGGCATGGTGGCGATGGGGGCCGAAATTGTGGTCGAGCACGGCTACATGATTGCCAAGTTGCCTGCGGGCTGGACGCGACTCAAAGGTGCGCGCATTGCCACCGACATGGTGACGGTGACCGGCACCGAGAACTTCTTGATGGCCGCCACCCTGGCCGAGGGCGAAACCGTGTTGGAAAACGCCGCACAAGAGCCCGAAATCGCTGATTTGGCCGAGATGCTGATCAAAATGGGCGCCCGTATTGAAGGCCACGGCACCAGCCGCATCGTGATTCAAGGCGTTGATAAATTGCACGGCTGCACCCACCAAGTGGTGGCCGACCGGATCGAGACCGGCACCTTTTTGTGTGCGGTGGCGGCCACCGGGGGCGAAGTGCTGCTCAAACATGGTCGGTTGGATCATTTGGAAGCCGTGGTTGAGAAGCTGCGCGACGCGGGGGCTACGGTCACGGCGGTGGAGGACGGCATTCACATCCAATCCCAAGGCCGCCTGAAGAGCCAGAGCTTTCGCACCACCGAATACCCGGGTTTCCCCACCGACATGCAGGCCCAGTTCATGGCCTTGAACTGCATCTCGCGCGGCACGGCAATGGTCACCGAGACGATTTTTGAGAACCGTTTCATGCACGTCAATGAAATGGTGCGCTTGGGAGCGTCCATTCAAATCGACGGCAAAGTGTCCGTGGTGGAGGGGGTGGAGCGCTTGTCGGGTGCGACCGTGATGGCCACCGACTTGCGCGCGTCGGCCAGCTTGGTCATTGCCGGCTTGGTCGCCGATGGCGAGACCGTGGTGGACCGCATCTACCATTTGGACCGGGGCTACGACCAAATGGAAGCCAAACTGCGTGGCTTGGGCGCAGACATTGAGAGAATCAAATGATCACGCTGGCCCTGTCCAAAGGACGTATTTTTGAGGAAACCTTGCCCTTGCTGCGCGCCGCAGGCATTGAGGTGTTGGACGACCCAGAGACCTCGCGCAAACTGATCCTCACCACCAACCAACCCAATGTGCGGGTGCTGGTGGTGCGGGCCACCGATGTGCCCACCTATGTTCAATACGGTGGTGCCGACATGGGCATCACCGGCAAAGACACGCTGCTGGAGCACGGCAGCGACGGCCTGTACCAGCCGCTGGACCTTCAAATTGCCAAATGCCGCATCAGCGTGGCGGTGCGCAACGACTTTGACTACGCCTCGGCGGTCAAGCAGGGCTCACGCCTGAAGGTGGCGACCAAGTACGTGGCCATTGCCCGTGACTTCTTTGCCACCAAAGGCGTGCACGTGGACTTGATCAAGCTTTACGGCAGCATGGAGTTGGGGCCTTTGGTCGGCTTGTCGGATGCGATTGTGGATTTGGTGTCCACGGGCAATACCCTCAAAGCCAACCACTTGGTGGAGGTCGAGCACATCATGGACATCAGTTCGCACTTGGTGGTGAATCAGGCCGCCCTCAAGCTCAAACAAGCCCCGATTCGTCGAATCATTGATGCTTTTGCCTCCGCTGTGGGGCAACCCACGTAACCACTTAGATTGAATTTGCTATGCAATATGTAGCTACTCCCGCTTACCTGTCAACGGCTAGCAGCACATTTGAGGCTGAATTCAAGGCCCGCCTGCATTGGTCTGCTGAGGCCGATGCCGCCATCGAGCAGCGGGTGGCCGACATTTTGGCCGACGTGCAGCTGCGTGGTGATGCCGCCGTGCTGGCGTACACCGCGCGTTTTGACGGCCTGACCGTGGCCTCCATGGCTCAGTTGGAGCTCACACAAGCCGAGCTGAAGGCCGCGTTTGATGCGATTCCCGCCGACCAGCGCGACGCGTTGCAAGCCGCCGCGCAGCGGGTGCGCCGCTACCATGAAGCGCAAAAAAAGGCCTGTGGCGAGAGCTGGAGCTACCGCGACGAAGAGGGCACGCTGCTGGGTCAAAAGGTGACCCCCTTGGACCGGGTGGGCATTTATGTGCCCGGCGGCAAAGCGGCCTATCCGTCGTCGGTGCTGATGAACGCCATTCCTGCCCATGTGGCGGGGGTCGGTGAGATCATCATGGTGGTGCCAACGCCCAAAGGCGAAAAAAACGCGCTGGTGCTGGCCGCCGCTTATGTGGCAGGCGTCACACGGGCGTTCACGGTAGGGGGCGCGCAAGCGGTTGCGGCCTTGGCGTATGGCACCGCCACGATTCCGAAAGTGGACAAAATCACCGGCCCAGGCAACGCCTACGTGGCCGCAGCCAAGCGCCGGGTGTTTGGCACCGTGGGCATCGACATGATTGCCGGACCGAGCGAAATTTTGGTGCTGGCCGATGGCAGCACCCCGCCCGATTGGGTGGCCATGGATTTGTTCAGTCAGGCGGAGCATGATGAATTGGCGCAAAGCATTTTGCTGTGTCCCGACCCCGCCTACATTGCGCAAGTGCAAGCGTCCATCAACCGCCTGCTGCCGGAGATGCCCCGGGCTGAGATCATTGCCAAATCGCTCAATGGCCGCGGCGCCTTGATTCACACCCGCAGCATGGAAGAAGCCTGCGACATCAGCAACTCGATTGCCCCTGAGCACCTGGAAGTCAGCAGCCAGGAGCCGCATCGCTGGGAACCGTTGCTGAAACACGCGGGTGCCATCTTTTTGGGGGCTTACACCAGTGAGTCGCTGGGTGACTACTGTGCGGGGCCTAATCACGTGTTGCCCACCAGTGGCACGGCACGGTTCAGTTCCCCATTGGGCGTGTACGACTTTCAAAAACGCAGCAGCCTGATTGAAGTCAGCGAGGCGGGGGCTCAAACCCTGGGCAAGATTGCCGCCGTGTTGGCCTATGGTGAAGGGTTGCAAGGCCATGCGCGCGCGGCAGAAATGAGGATTAAATGAAATTGAAGCCACTTTTAATCGCCTTCAGCGGCATGGCCGTCTTGGCCAGCGCCTCGGCCATGAGCCTGCGCGAATTGCGCAGTTTGGAGCTGTCCGACAAAAAGCAGGGCGAGGCCTACGCCAACTACTTCCTCGTCGGTGCCATGGAGGGTGCTTTGGAAGCCAATGCCTTTCAGGTTCGCGCTGGTGCCAAACCTTTGTTTTGCCAAAACGGCCGTCGTTTGGAGCCGCGCATGGCGCGCTCTCTTTTTGACACCGAATTGAAGCGCAACGCTGAACTGTATGAGGCCGACATGGGCGCTCCTTTGGTCATGGCCAACGCCTTGGCCACCGCCTACCCCTGTGAATGAACCCCACCCCGCCCCTGAACCCATGACCATTCACCCCCGCGCGACGTCTGATTTCGTCACCCACAACATTCGCCAAGACGTGCAAGACATGCACGCTTATGCCGTGCAAGACGCCTCTGGCCTTATCAAACTGGACGCGATGGAGAATCCCCACCGACTCCCGCCTGAGTTGCAGGCCGCTTTGGGGGAACGCCTGGGCGCGGTGGCGCTGAACCGTTACCCAGACGGCCGTGTCGATGACCTGCGCCGTGCGTTGGCAGTCCATGCGGGTATGCCAGACGGCTTTGACCTCATGCTGGGCAATGGCTCCGATGAGTTGATTAGCTTGCTCACACTGGCCTGCTCGGTGCCCGCTGGGGGCCAGGCTGCCAGCGTGTTGGCACCCGTGCCAGGTTTCGTGATGTACGCCATGAGTGCCCAACTGCAGGGTGTGGCGTTCCATGGCGTGCCGCTCACGCCCGACTTTGAGCTCGATGAAACCGCGATGCTGGCCGCCATTGCCCAGCACCGGCCCACGATCACTTACTTGGCGTACCCCAACAATCCCACCGCCAACCTGTGGGACGACGCCGTCATTGAGACCATCATCGACGCCGTGGGCGAGCAGGGCGGCTTGGTGGTGATGGACGAGGCCTATCAGCCGTTTGCCAGCCAAAGTTACATCGACCGCGTGGCATGCCATAGCCATGTGCTGCTCATGCGCACCCTGAGCAAGTTCGGGCTGGCGGGCGTGCGCTTGGGCTACATGATGGGCCCCACAGCACTGATCGCCCAAATTGACAAAGTGCGCCCGCCCTACAACATCAGCGTTCTGAATTGCGAATGCGCGTTGTTTGCGCTCGGC
>JAGODZ010000242.1 GCA_017997975.1 Rhodoferax sp. | reverse complement strand
TGGTGGTGGGCACGGGCGGGGCTTGGATCACGCCTTGCGGGGGTTGCCGTCAAAAATTACGCGAGTTTTGCGATGCTGAGACGCCCATCTTCACCGCCAATGAAACCGACCTAGGGCCCAGCTACACGCTGGCGCAATTGCTGCCCGCCAGTTTTGGCCCTGACCACCTGAGCACACCATGAACACAGCACTTGCCTTGGGCGCGCTGGCGCGCCTCGCCCCGACTCAGCGGGCACGCATTGCCGTGGTGCTGGGTTCAGGCTGGGGTGGCCTCACGCAACACCTGCAGAACGCGGTGCAAATTCCGTATTCAGCGCTGCCCGGCTTTCCCCAGGCCAGTGTGGCGGGGCACAGCGGCATGTTGTGGCTGGGCCAATTGGGTGAGCACGACGTTGCCGTGATGAGTGGCCGCCAACACGGCTATGAAACAGGCGAGGTGGATGGCATGAAAACGCCTTTGCGGGTGTTGCAAGCACTGGGTTGCGAGGTGCTGGTGCAAACCAATGCCGCTGGCAGCCTGCGCCATGATCTGCCGCCGCAAAGCCTGATGGTCATCAGCGACCACATCAACCTGCCCCAACGCTCACCGCTGGTGGGGGAGCACGGCAGTGAGCGTTTTGTCGGCATGGTGGAGGCTTACGACCCCGACCTGCGTCAACTCGCCCACCACGTGGCCAAAGACCAAGGCGTGGCGCTGCAAGAAGGTGTTTATGTTTGGGCTTTCGGGCCCCAATTTGAGACGCCCGCCGAGATTCGCTACTTCAGGCAAATGGGCGGTGATGCGGTGGGCATGAGCACGGTGCCGGAAACAATTCTGGCGCGCCATGCAGGCCTGCGGGTGCTGGCGCTGTCTCTCATCACCAACATGGGCGCGGGTTTATCACAAGAGCAACTCAGCCACGCCCACACCTTGGCGCAAGCCAGCAGCGCCAGTGCCACCGCCAGCGCATTTCTGGCCGCACTCATTGCCCGCATTGATCTCTCTCCTGCAAAGGCCTGACCATGAACACCCCATCCCACACCCCACCCCATCACTGGTTAAACGACCTGAACGCCAGCGCAGCCTTGGCTTTGTCTTGCCTCGATCTCACCAGTCTGAACGCCCAAGACACCGAGGCCGACATTGCCCAGTTGTGCCAGCGGGCGCAAAGCCCTTTTGGCCCGGTGGCGGCCGTGTGTGTTTGGCCCCGACTCGCCGCCTTTGCCCGAAAACAACTCCCAGCCCACATTGCCGTGGCCGCCGTGGTGAACTTTCCAGACGGCAGCATGGATCTGCAGCGCGCCGTCAGCGACACGTCTGACATTGTGCAAAGTGGCGCGCAAGAGGTGGATGTGGTGCTGCCTTACGCCCAATTGATCGCAGGCAATGACACCGCAGTGGCTCAGGTGTTAACGGCAGTTCGTGCGGCTTGCCCTGGTCTGCTGCTGAAAGTCATTTTGGAAACAGGTGAGTTGAAAGACGCCGCCCTGATGGCCCACGCCAGCCGCCTGGCCTTGGACGCGGGCGCTGATTTCCTCAAAACCAGCACCGGCAAAACGCCTGTGAGTGCCACGCCCGAAGCCGCTCGCACCCTGTTGGAAACCATCGCCGCTGACCCTGCGGCACGCCAGCGAGTCGGCTTCAAGCCCTCGGGCGGCATCCGCACGGTGGCGGAGGCTGCCATCTACATGGCCTTAACAGCTGAAATATTGGGCCCCCAGGCCCTCACCCCCAAGCGCTTTCGCTTGGGTGCCAGCAGCATCTTGACGGACATTGAAGCCATTTTGGGTGGCCAGATGCCACCCGCCCAAGCGCCTGCGGGCAGCTACTGAGGAACCCCATGCTGGCTCAAGAAGTTATTCGCCGCAAACGCGATGGCCACGCTTTAAACCGTGCCGAGATCGACGCCTTTGTGCGCGGCCTCTTGGATGGCTCGTGGAGCGAGGGCCAATCTGCCGCCATGGCCATGGCCATGCTTCTCAAAGGCATGAGCAGCACCGAGACGGTGGCACTCACCCAGGCCATGACCCAATCAGGGCAGGTCATGGACTGGCGCCACGCCCATCTGGCAGGCCCGATTTTGGACAAACACTCGACCGGTGGCGTGGGCGACAAGGTCAGCCTGATGCTGGCTCCCATCGTGGCGGCCTGTGGCGGTTTTGTGCCCATGATTTCGGGCCGTGGCTTGGGTCACACCGGGGGCACGCTGGACAAACTTGACAGCATTCCCGGCTACATCAGCACGCCTGACCCCGAACGCCTGCGCCGCACCCTGCAAACCGCCGGCTGCGCCATCATTGGTCAAACCTCAGAACTGGCCCCCGCCGACCGCCGCTTGTACGCCATTCGCGACGTCACCGCCACCGTGGAGTCCGTCGCGCTGATCACCGCCAGCATCCTGTCCAAAAAGCTGGCCGCTGGTTTGCAAGGGCTGTTGATGGACGTGAAAGTCGGCAACGGGGCGTTTGCTGCCACGCCAGAGTTTGCCCGCGAACTGGCCCAGTCTTTGGTTACCGTGGCGCAGGGCGCCAACCTGCCCACCCGCGCCTTGATCACCGACATGAACCAAATGCTGGGCGACACCTGCGGCAACGCGTTGGAGGTGCAAGAGGCAGTGGACTTTTTAACGGGTAAACGCCGCGAACCTCGCCTGCTCACACTCACCCAGGCTTTGTGCGCCGAGCTGCTGCTGATTGGCGGGCTGGCCACCAGCCCCGAGCAAGCCCTTGAAAGAGTCAACACGGCCTTGGACAGCGGTGCTGCGCTAGAGCAGTTTTCACGCATGGTGAGCGCACTGGGCGGCCCCACTGATTTTGTTGAAAAATGCAGCGACTATTTGCCCGTCGCCCCCGTACAGCAAGCCATCCTCGCCCCCCGCAGCGGCTGGGTGGGCAGCATGGCAACGCGTGACATTGGTCTGCTGGTGGTGGACTTGGGCGGCGGACGCCACCAAGCCAGCGACGCCATCGACGCCCGCGTGGGCTTCACCGCGTTCGCGCAAGTCGGCCAAGTGGTGAACACCGGTAATGTGCTGGCCATCGTCCACGCCGCAAACGCCGCCGCTGCCGACCAAGCCCGGCAAACGCTGCTGGGCCTGATCGACATCACAGACACTTGCCCAACCGACCTGCCACCGTTGATCACGCGATTGGCTTGAGGGCTTGGAAATATTGATGAAATAGGGCTTTATCGAACGTTCAATATGAAGACTTTGCTATCAATACAGGATTAGTTAGAGTGCCAACCCCGCGGTTCGGATTTGCCGACTTTTATTGATACGCTATCACTGGCTGTAGGGAAAGTCTTTCTGGTGCTCCATGCAATAGGCGCGATTCAAAAACCGGTGTTTGTGATCCATGCAAAAATTAAAAACTGCGGGCGTCAAAGTTTTATTGCACTTAAAACACCAGTACCGCTTCGTCTGTTCGTCAGTTGACTGGATTAATTCTGGCTTTGAAGGTTTGAGCAACTGAACCTTGGTTGGCACTTGGACCGCCACTGTCGCCAACAATTTCGGGGTCATAAAGTCTGGCAATTCCAGTGTGTTTGCAGGCCGATGCGCTTTGGCGACCATCCGAGCAATGGTTTCGAGGCTCTCTCTATTTTTAATTTTTAAAATCGTTCCCACCATATTCATAACCGTGCCAGTTTTATCAAAAAAAGCGTCCCTCCATGTCATAAAGCTATCCGCCTTGATGACATGGCTGGTGTCAAATTTCTTAGCGTTAGGCCGGGTAATGGTTGTCTTGGGGTCAACTAAAACAACATGATGGAACGATGGGCTCAATCCAAGACGCCCCTTAATTTCCAATTTTTCAAGTAACTTACGCAGCACCAGCTCGTGACGCTTACTTTGTTCAATGGGTGACGGAATTCCGCGTACACGACCGTTGTTGTATTGAACCGAAAATTCACCTTGTTCCGTAATGGATAAATTGCCTGTGAAGTTCTTCGTTTCAAGTAGATAGAACTCAAAGAACCGCGAAATGATCAAGTGGTCAATTTGGGCCACGTGCCCATCGACTTCAATTCGCAAATCGTGGATCACTGCATTGCTCTTTGAATCGCGAAAGTAGCTGTCCAAGTAGTGCGCAGCGGCCACTTCCCCTTGCGTGCCCATGCGGTGGGCCCACATCTGATCCTTCAACCACTCCTTTTGGTCGTAATTCAAGTTGGTCGCATTCTGAAGCTCCTCCAGCAGCTTGAGGCGTTTAGATTTGTCGTCGTTAGATTTAATGAGCATGGCTAGTTTTCTGAGAAGGTTCGTGCCAATTCTCGCTTACTTTAGTTAAGGTTTAAATAGGGCTCTAGCCCAATTAGATACTGCGCAAGCAGCTACTTTTTTAATAGCAAACTGCGACTTGATTCACACCTTTAGTCCCCGGTAAAGCCAAGGCACATCCAGCAGCCGCTCGCCGAGCACTTTCATCGCGGTGTTGCGGCCTAAACGCACGAGCCCGGTGGCGTGAAAAATTTTGCCGTTGCGAATGGCGCGGGCTTGCACACGGGCGTTGCGTTGCCAGCGCTGGCTGGCGTAACGGGCCAAGCGGTCAGGGATCGTCTCACCCGTGGCTGGCCCGGCGTCATGCAGCACCTGCGACAACACCAGCGCGTCTTCAATCGCCATGCCAGCGCCTTGCGCCAGATAGGGCAGCATGGGGTGGGCGGCGTCGCCTAGCAAGGCGACCCGACCTTTTGCCTGCTCAAGGGCACCGGCCATGGGGGGGCGAATGCTCAAGCCCCACAAGCGCCAAAACGGAATGGCCGCCATCAATTCTTGCAACGCAGGAGCCGTGCTCGCCATCAAGCGCTGCAATTGCGGGGCATTGGCGCTGTGGTCCCAATCGGCCAAATCACCGGTCAAAGGGCCGTGCACGATGGCCACCACGTTCAAATACTCCCCGCGTCGAACGGGGTACTGCACCACATGCAAATGGGGTCCGAGCCAAGCGGTGACGTGTTGAGAACGCAAATGGGCCGGCAAGCTGCTCT
>JAGODZ010000241.1 GCA_017997975.1 Rhodoferax sp. | reverse complement strand
GCAAGCAGCTATTAAAAGCAGAGTAAATTTGGCGCAGCCACTTGCACGTGCACTCGCGCCACCAGACTCATCAGGGCGCGCAACGCACTGTCGGTGACGGCTTGGGCGCAGTGCAAAGCGAGCGGTGGGCGCCGCGCCGCGCTACTTGCCGCGCGCCCGCTCGTACAAGGGCATCACTTGGGGCAGGTTGCGAACGATGTCATCAATGCGGGTACTGCCTGACGGGTGCGTGGACAGCCACTGCGGGGGAGCACCCGTGTTGGCCGCCGCCATTTTTTGCCACAAGGTCACCCCCGCTCGGGGGTCAAAACCAGCGCGCGCGGCCAGCTCCATGCCGACCAGATCGGCATCGGTCTCGTCGGTGCGGCTGAATTGCAGGGTCAGCAATTGCGCGCCGTAGTTGGTCACGGTGCGGCCCACATCACCAAACCCGAAAATTTGGCCCAGCAGACTGGCACCAATGCCGGTGGCGGCGTTCTTGCCCATGCGCGCACGCGCATGTTCGCGCAGCGCGTGGGCAATTTCATGGCCCATCACCATGGCGATTTCGGCGTCATTGAGCTTCAGCTGGTCCAAGATGCCGGTGTAGAACACAATTTTTCCCCCCGGCATACAAAACGCGTTGATGGACTTGCCGTCAATGAGATTGATTTCCCAGCGCCAGCTGCGGGCACGCGGGTTCCAGTCGTTGGCAAAAGGAATGATTTTGTCTGCAATGGCCCGCAAATGCCGCACTTGGCGGTCTTCCGAGCTGACCAACACCTTCTCGGCGGCGGCTTTTTTCAACAGGCTGGCGTACTCCTTGGCCGCCGATTGCTCCACGTTGTCGGCCGATACCAGTTTGCTAAAGGCTGAATTGCCCCCCACGTCCACGCCATCACGGGCCATCGCGACCGGCAGCGTGGCGGCTGAGACAGCCATGAGCACGGCGAGGCATTGCAGGGCGAAGCGGCGTGGAAGCCAGCGATTCAAGGGTGGGTTCATGGGGTCTCTCTCCGTCAAAAACAGGGGATGGCAGCGCGTATTATTCCGGCATGATCACTTCAGCCGCCGATTCGCCCCCCAAAAAACCGTCGTGGGCCACCACGCTCAAAGTCTATCTGGAGCCCCCGACGCTGCGTATGCTGCTGCTGGGTTTTTCAGCCGGACTGCCCTTGCTGCTGGTGTTTGGCACGTTAAGTTTCTGGTTGCGCGAAGCGGGTATCGACCGTACCACGATTGGTTACCTGAGCTGGGTGGGCCTGGCCTATGCGTTCAAGTGGGTCTGGGCGCCGCTGGTGGACCGCATGCCCTTGCCGCTGTTGACCCGCTGGTTGGGCCGTCGGCGCAGTTGGCTTTTGCTGGCGCAACTGATGGTGGTGGCGGGGCTGGTGGCCTTGTCTTTCAATGACCCCAAGGTCGCGCTAGAACCCGTGGTGTGGGCGGCACTGGCCGTGGCATTTGGCTCGGCGACGCAGGACATTGCGCTGGATGCCTACCGCATCGAGTCCGCCGACGCCGATCGCCAAGCGGCTTTGGCAGCGGCTTACCAGACCGGGTACCGATTGGCCATGATTTGGGCGGGTGCCGGGGCGCTGTGGTTAGCCGCGCGGGCCGAAGTGGTGGGCGTGGCGGGTTACCAGCAGGGCGCATGGCAAACCGCTTACTTGGTGATGGCTGCCAGCATGTCATTGGGCATGCTGACCGTGCTGTTCTCGCCCGAGCCTGCGCACCGCACGCTTGTTCCGGCTCGAAACGCCGCAGAGTGGCTCAAAGGCGCGCTGATTGAGCCGTTTGCGGACTTTTTGAGCCGCTATGGCAAACAGGCCATGCTGATTTTGGCCCTGATTGCCATCTATCGCATCAGCGACGTGGTGATGGGCATCATGGCCAATCCGTTTTATGTGGACATGGGCTTCACCAAGGATGAGGTGGCGGCAGTGACCAAAATTTACGGTGTCATCATGACCTTGGTGGGAGCCTTTGTGGGAGGCGTGTTGTCCATGCGGTTTGGCGTGATGCGCGTCTTGATGCTGGGCGCGGTGCTGAGTGCAGCCACCAACCTGCTGTTTGCGGCACTGAGCACCCGGGGGCATGACCTCACGGCGCTGATCGTGGTGGTGTCCGCCGACAACATGGCCAGCGGCATTGCCTCCGCCGCCTTCATTGCCTACCTCTCCAGCCTGACCAATATCAACTACTCAGCGACGCAATACGCGCTGTTCAGTTCGATGATGCTGTTGGCACCCAAATTCTTGGCCGGCTATTCGGGCCGCTATGTGGACGCTTTTGGCTATGAGAACTTCTTCATCGCCACGTCGCTGCTGGGTTTGCCGGTGTTGATCTTGGTTTGGCTGGCCTCAAGAACACAGCGCACTTGACGAGGCGAGGCGGTTGAATCCATCGCCACGCCTCGCGCTGCAGTGCTTAGAAATCCATCACCAACGAGACATTCACATGCCTGCCGGGTTGGGTGTAGGCATCCACCACCGTTGGGTTGGCGTTGGAGGCCAGTCCTTGCACGTCTGACCAGTTCCAGTACTTGCGATCCGTCAAATTGTTAACGGCCAAGTTGAGGCGAACGTCTTTGCGAAAGCGCCACTGACTGCTCAAGTCCAGCGTGGTGGAGGCAGGCACCAAGAACTGCAACTGCGTGGTCGATTTGGGAATGAACACACTGTCCAGATCCTGCACGCTTTTCTCTTCCCGATGCACCGCATCCAAACGCACCAGCCAAGTCGCCCCCTCAAACTTGATGCCAACGCTGTATTTGGCAGGGTCAATGGTGTTGAGCGGCTGGCTCGACGTGTCATTGCTGCCCCGAATCGAACCGTAGCTAAACGGGGTGCTCAGCTTGCCCTCTGCGACGCGTCCCCAGTCCCAGTCACCCCGCAGCTCAAACCCTGAAATCGTGGCTTTGTCAATGTTGACGGTCTGGAAACGCGTTTTATTGGCGGCAGATGCGGGCAGACCATTGGCGGTTCCGAGGTCTTTTTTCTCAACGATCAGATTGTTGTATTGGCTTGAAAACAGGGCCGCATCCATCGACAAACGACCCATCTTGGCATGGGTTCCGATCTCAAAACTGCGACTGGTCTCCTGCTTTAAATCTGGATTGGGGAGCAACACGGCGGTTGACACTTCCAGCGCACTGTTGACCTGTTGGCCCTCAGGGGCGCGAAAGCCGCTGGCGTAACTGGCATACAACGACCATTGCGGTGTGGCCCGAAACATGACGCCCAGTTTGGGCGTCAACGCCGAGCCGGAGAGTGAGGTGCCGGGTGCCGAGGCAATACCGGGAAAGTAACCCGCTTGATTTTCCACATCCAGCGCAAACCGGTCGTAACGGATGCCGGGTGTCACACTCCATTGGTCACTGATCCACTCGCTTTGCACATACACGGCCTGGCTGCTGTCCCGGGTGTCTGGAAAATAGCGTCGCGGGGCAAAAGCCGCCAGCGGCAGGGGATCACTGCCGTCCGCCAAGCTGGACGTGTCGGTGCGCGTGATGTCCACGCCATAGGTGAGTTTTTGCGACCAACGCGGTGTCATGAGCAGAACTTTGTCGAACTGCACACTGCCCTGCACGGCACGCTCGTCGTAGTTGGTGGTCCTGCGGCGCGTGCCATCATTGGCAAATGCAGTTTTCAGCAAGGTCTTGCCGTCATCCACGGCATGGCTTGTTTGGGCGGACAAGGTCAGTTGCACCTGGTCTGCCCAATCCCGGTCAAGGCGGTAGCGGGTGTCCCAGGTGACACGGTCCCGGTTCAGGGTCTTGAACGAAGTCTCCCCCATGACGGCGGCTGCGTTGGCGGCGGTCTGCAAGGAGGACCGCGTGGCTGGCGTGCCCAAGGTGGCGTAGCTTAAGGGCAAGGCCGCCGGCACTTTGACGCGACTTGACAACAAGTCCACCTCATTGGTCTTGCGAACATGCTCCAAAGTCAACCGATGCGTGACACCTGCCGCCGGACGAAAGACCAGCTTGCCCAGCAGTGCTTCGTTGGTGCTGCTTTGGGGGTTGGGGGTAGTTCGGTCCACATTGGCGGCGTCATTCGTGCCCCTGTTGGACAAGCCATCTGCTCGCGTTTTGGTGCCCGTGACAGACCACTCCACGGTATCGCTGGCCCGGGCCGCCAGCGTTGCGCCGACCGTTGTTCCTTGGTCGTCGCCGCTGTGTGCAAGCCAGGCTTTTCCACCGATTTCTTTGCGAACGCCGTCTGTGGTCAACAGGTAGTCTGCGGGCTCCAGGGTAATGAAGTTCACCAGGCCTGCCAGACCGTCAGAGCCATACAGCACAGAGGACGCTCCGTGCACAATTTCTACGCGTTTCAGGAGACCCACAGCCACTGAGTCTCTGCCAAAGGCATTGCTGCCGTTGATGTAGCTGCGCGGCAGCCGAACCCCATCGACCAGCATCACCACCCGATTGCCGCCTTGCCCCCGAATCGTGAAACCAGCATTGGCATCAGCGCCCACGGAGTTGCCGCGTCCTGTGACGCCGAAGCGCGCAGGCGCGCGTTTGACGGACACGTTGGGCAATCCCGCCGCCATGTCGCGGATGTCACCCACTTGGCCCACTTCCAAGTCTTGGGTGCGCAGCACATCCATCTGCAGGGCCAAATCCTCCATGGACTGCTCGCTGCGTGAGCCGCTGACGACCACCTCCTTCAGTATCGGTGCGGAAGTCTGCGCCTGAGCCTGTCCGAGAGCGGTGCAGGCGATCGCTACAAGCAGTGGCAAAGGGCGCATGACCCATTGACTGCGGTGATTGAGCTTGTGTTTGATGTTGTACATAAAGGGTTGAAAGTGAAAACTTCCTGTAATTATTCGTGGAAACCCTCGGACTGCGCTCAGCCTTCGATAAGTTTCTTGATTCAAGTTAAGAATGGCGTGCAGGCGCTGTCAGAGCCCCCTTGAAACGCTGAGAATCAAGTCAAAGGCACGCACGACCCCACTGTTTTTTGCTTACGGCTCTCCGAGCCTGATGTCTCGTGAGGAC
>JAGODZ010000240.1 GCA_017997975.1 Rhodoferax sp. | reverse complement strand
ACAGCGGGTCGCCAGCGTTTTGGCCGTCCACCACGGCGGCCATGCGCTCGAAGGTTTCGGTGACCTGGGCCTTGGTGACGACGCCGTGGTGCAACCAGTTGGCCATGTGTTGGCTGCTGATGCGCAGGGTGGCGCGGTCTTCCATCAGGCCGACGTTGTGGATGTCGGGCACTTTGGAGCAGCCCACGCCTTGGTCCACCCAGCGCACCACGTAGCCCAGAATGCCTTGGGCGTTGTTGTCCAGTTCTTGCTGCTTTTCGGCGTCGGTCCAGTGGGGCGTGGCGGTGACGGGCACGGTCAGCAGGCCGCTCAACAACGTGTCGCGTTCTTGGGTGTAGTCGATTTTCTCCATCTCTATTTGCACGTCGCTGACCAGCACCTGGTGGTAGTGCAGGGCGTGCAGGGTGGCGCCGGTGGGGCTGGGCACCCAAGCGGTGTTGGCACCGGCTTTGGGGTGGGCAATTTTTTGCTCCAGCATGGCTTTCATGAGGTCGGGCATGGCCCACATGCCTTTGCCAATTTGCGCTTTGCCGCGCAGGCCGCAGGACAGGCCGGCGAGCACGTTGTTGCGCTCATAAGCAGCAATCCAGGCGCTGGACTTCATGTCGCCCTTGCGAATCATGGGCCCGGCCCGCATGGCGGTGTGCATCTCGTCGCCGGTGCGGTCCAAGAAGCCGGTGTTGATGAAGGCCACGCGGCTGCTGGCAGCGGCAATGCAGGCTTTCAAGTTGACGCTGGTGCGGCGCTCTTCGTCCATGATGCCGAGCTTGACGGTGCTGTCCTCCAGACCCAGCATTTTCTCGACCCGGCTGAACAGCTCAGCGGCAAAGGCCACTTCTGCGGGGCCGTGCATTTTGGGCTTGACGATGTAAACCGAGCCATTGCGGGAGTTGCGAATGGCGTCTTTTGAGGTACGGGCCAAGTCGTGCAGGGCGATGGTGGTGGTCACCACGGCGTCCAAAATGCCTTCGGGAATTTCGCGCTCCACGCCCGCTGTGTCGGTGTACCGAATGGCGGGGTTGGTCATGAGGTGACCGACGTTGCGCACAAACATGAGTGAGCGGCCGTGCAGCGTGACTTGTTTGCCATCGGCACCGGTGTACACGCGGTCCGGGTTCAAGCCGCGGGTGAAGGTTTCACCGCCTTTGCTGACCTCTTCGGTCAGCGTGCCCTTCAAAATGCCCAGCCAGTTGCTGTAGGCCAGCACTTTGTCGTCGGCATCGACCACGGCCACCGAGTCTTCCAAATCCAGAATGGTGGACAGGGCGGCTTCCAGCACCAAGTCAGACACGCCTGCGGGGTCGGTGGCACCGATGGCGGTGCTGCGGTCGATGATGATGTCCAGGTGCAAGCCGTTGTGCGCGAGCAAGACCGAGGTGGGTGCGGCTTCTTCGCCTTGGAAGCCGATGAATTGCGCCGGGTTGTGCAGGCGGGTGGTGCTGCCATCGGCCTGTTGAATGGCCAATTGACCGCCTTCCACGCGGTAGCCCACCGCGTCTGCGTGTGACCCTTGGTGCAAGGGTGCGGTCTGGTCCAGCACGTTGCGGGCATAGGCAATGACCTTGGCGCCGCGCTTGGGGTTGTAGGCCTTGCCTTTTTCGCAGCCTTCGTCTTCGGCAATCACGTCGGTGCCGTACAGCGCGTCGTACAGGCTGCCCCAACGGGCGTTGGCGGCGTTCAGGGCGTAGCGGGCGTTGAGCACCGGCACCACCAATTGAGGGCCCGCTTGAATGGCCAGCTCGGCATCGACCTTGGAGGTGGTGATTTCTACTTGGGCTGGGTTGGGCACGAGGTAGCCGATGTTTTCCAAAAACGCCCGGTAGGCGGGCATGTCTTGCACCGGGCCGGGGTGGGCGCTGTGCCACGCGTCCAGCTCGGTTTGCAGGCGGTCGCGCTCGGCCAGCAGGGCGATGTTCTTGGGGGCGAGATCAGCCACGATGGCGTCAAAACCTTCCCAGAACTTGGAGGCGCTGACACCGGTGCCAGGCAAGACCTGGGTGTCGATGAATTGGGCCAGCTGGCTGGCCACTTGCAGGCGGTGCTTGGAGGTGCGTTGTGTCATGGGAATGTCTTTCAAGAGGAGGTGGGGAAAAAGTCCAGCACATCGCGCAGGCTGCTGCCCGTGCGGGTGGGTGGGGTGCCGAGTTCTTCAAACGGCAGGTGGTAACGGTTGACCCACAGGGTTTGGTAGCCAAACCAGGTGGCACCCAGGGCGTCCCAGGCGTTGCAGCTGACAAAAGCGACTTGCTCGGGGGGTAAGCCCAGCGTTTGCGCGCCCAAGGCATAGGCGTCGGGGTGGGTTTTGAAGCGGCGCACGGGGTCCACGCTGATGACGTGGTCCAGCAAGCCGTCTAACCCGGCGGATTTCACGGCCAGGTTCAGCATGCCCGCGTCGCCGTTGCTCAGAATGCCGGTGCGCACGCCCCGGTCTTTGAGGGCTTGCAGCACCTCGCGGTTTTCTGGGAAGGCGCTCAGGTGGCGGTACTGGTTCATCAGCCGGTCCACTTGCACGCCATAGTGTTGGTCAAATAAGCCTGTAGCCCCCGTCCCTTCTGCGCCAGCCACTATTTTTTTAATAGCATAGACCAGTGCCGACCGAGTCAAGCTCCAAAACGGTTGGTAGTGCGCACCGTGGTTGCTGGTGGTCACCAAGCGGGTGTATTCAATTTGCTTGTCGCGCCACAGCACACTCAACGCTTGGCCATGGCCGGGAAACAGTTGCTCGGCCAGCAGGCCCACGCTGTAGACATCAAACAAGGTGCCGTAGGCATCAAACAGCACCGCAACAGGCGGGCTGAAGCGCGCGGTTTTGGCTTTGGCGGCAGCAAGTGATGAAATTCGGCTCATGCCAAGATTCTATTTGCCACTTGATCGACTATTAATAACCGGTATGGTCGTTTATCTGTGACTCAATTGGATGTAATTTGAGCAAGCCAGCGGACGCTGGCGCGTGAGTGTGTGGGGCGTTGCGTCGTGGCCGCTGGTGTGGCGGGTAAAGTGGGGGCTTGCGCCACCGGCCTTCACCCCGCGCCGGTTTCACCGCCCTTTCACTCCTCATCCTGATGCTATGACGACCTCAATCGCTGATTCTTCTCAACGACCCTTGCCGCTCACGGGCTTGCGGGTGGTGGAGTTCACCCACATGGTGATGGGCCCGACCTGCGGCATGGTGCTGGCCGACATGGGAGCCGAGGTGATCAAGGTGGAGCCGATTCAGGGCGACCGCACGCGCCACTTGTTAGGCGCAGGCGCAGGTTTTTTCCCCATGTTCAATCGCAATAAGAAAAGCATCGCCATTGACCTGCATTCGCCGCAAGGGGCCGAGGTGGCGCGGCGCTTGGCAGCGAGCGCCGATGTGGTGGCGGAAAACTTCAAGCCCGGCACCATGGCCAAGTACGGGCTGGACTACGCCGCCTTGTCGCAGGTCAATGAGCGCCTGATTTACGTCAGTCACAAAGGATTTTTGCCCGGCCCTTACGAGAACCGCACGGCGCTGGACGAGGTGGTGCAGATGATGGGCGGCCTGGCCTACATGACTGGGCGCCCCGGCGACCCGCTGCGCGCGGGCACCAGTGTGAACGACATCATGGGCGGCATGTTTGGTGCCATTGGGGCGCTGGGCGCGCTGATTCAACGCGGCATCACCGGCAAGGGCCAAGAGGTTCAAAGCGCTTTGTATGAGAACAATGTGTTTCTGGTGGGCCAGCACATGCTGCAGTTCGCCATGACGGGCCAAGCCGCTGCGCCCATGCCCGCGCGTATTTCGCCCTGGGCGGTGTACGACGTGTTCACGGTCAAAGACGGTGAGCAAATTTTTCTGGCGGCGGTGAGTGACGCGCAGTGGCTCAGTTTTTGTGATGCGCTGGACCTGCCCGACCTCAAAGTTAATCCGAAATACGCCAGCAACAACGACCGCGTGCGCGAGCGCGCCACTTTGTTACCGGAGCTGCGCGCTCGGCTGGCCCCGCGCAGCGCGCAAGACTTAACGGCGCGGCTGGAAGCGGCGGACTTGCCGTTCGCCCCGATCCGCAAACCCGAAGAGTTGTTGGACGACGAGCATTTGCTCGCCACCGGCGGCTTGGCCGACATCACCTTGCCGGATGGTGACCGTGCCGGACAGACCGCTCAGACCACCTTGTTCCCGTTCACCTTGGATGGCCAACGCCTGGGCGTGCGGCTTTCCCCGCCCACCTTGGGGCAGCACACGATTGAGGTGTTGTCGGCACTGGGTTACAGCGAGGCTGAACAAGCGGCATTGCGGGGCAGTCGGGCCGTCGCTTAGCACGACGCATTGACAATCCTGCGCTATGGACAAGTTCAAACAGTTGGAATCTTTCGTCTCCGTCGCCACCCGAGGGGGCCTGACCGCTGCGGCGGTGGCCGAAGGCGTGGCCCCCGCCATCATGGGGCGGCGGCTGGATGCGCTGGAGGCGCGCCTCGGCGTGAAACTGTTGGTGCGCACCACCCGGCGCATCACGCTAACCCACGAGGGCAGTGCGTTTTTAGAAGACTGCCAGCGAGTGTTGGCCGACGTGGCCAATGCCGAGGCCAGCGTGTCGGCCGGGGGCGTCAAAGCCAGCGGGCATTTGCGGGTGACTGCGCCAGCGGGGTTCGGTCGCCGCCATGTGGCCCCGCTGGTGCCGCGTTTTCGGGAGTTGCATGCTGAGGTGACCCTCTCGCTCAACCTGGGCGACCGGGTGGTGGATGTGGCAGGCGAAGGCTTTGACTGCGCGGTGCGGGTGGGGGACATGCCCGATTCGTCCATGGTCAGCGTGCGCTTGGCCGACAACCGGCGCTTGTGTGTGGCCACGCCCAAGTACCTCCAGCAGCACGGCACGCCCCAGCACCCCAGTGAGTTGACCCGCCATGATTGCCTGACCTTGTCCAGCGATGCCTCCCAAACCCGGGGCTGGGCTTTTCAGGTGCCCAAAGATGGCGTGGCGGAGTTGATTCACCTGAAGCCCGGCGGCCCGTTGGACTGCTCTGACGGGCAGG
>JAGODZ010000239.1 GCA_017997975.1 Rhodoferax sp. | reverse complement strand
AGCGGGCTATTTTTCGCCGCTTTCTTACCCAATATCCAGATATTGGGCTGCGAAATCGTCAAAAACTAGTCGGCGCTGGGGCCGATTTTCGCTTTCGACGACCTAAGCCCGACAGGCTGCTAGCGACTGGCCGTGGGCGTCACCTCTCAGACAGGTAGCGCTTTGACCAAGCCGCGATCAAGCCAGCGGCGAATTCAGCATCTTCTGCTTGAGTCAAGAGGTGATCGGCCCCATCCAGCGCAATGAAAGACTTGGGGTGCAAAGCAGTCTCAAAAATCTGACGGGCGTTATCCACAGACACCACACCATCCTCAGGCGAATGCAGCACCATCAAAGGCCGACGCAATTGGCGAATTCGTGCGGTCTGCGGCTGACCAGTCACATCGTCAATGAATGCCTGCTTGATCTTGAACGGCCGCCCGGCCAGTTGCACCGTGGCTTCGCCGTGCGCGTCAATCAAGGTCAAACCGTCACCAAACTGGTGCGTCACATGCGCCGGGTCAAACGGAGCGCCCAGCGTGGCCACGGCCCGGCAATCGGCCACCTGACTGGCTGCGCCCAGCACAGCAGCACCCCCCAAGGAGTGACCGATCAGCAACGCGGGTGCGCCATGGGTTTGGCGCAACCAGTCAGCGGCAGCCACCAAGTCGTCCACATTGGAAGTGAAATGCGTATTCGCAAAATCACCGTCACTGCCGCCCAAGCCGGTGAAATCAAAACGCAAGACGCCAAAACCGGCGTCAGCCAAAGCGCGCGCAATGTAGGTGGCCGCCTTGGAGTCTTTGGAGCAGGTGAAGCAATGGGCGAACACAGCCCACGCGCGCGGTGCGGCCTCCGGCGTGTCAAGCCTGCCTGCCAGCCACTCGCCTTGGCTACCTGGAAATTCAACACGTTGGGTGGGCATCACAGATCCTGACTTAATGGGTCTTCAACCCTGAAGAGAGCATGCAAAAGCCATGTGACGGATGCATTCGTTCGGCCTCGTCGTGGACACAAATCACTATCAAAAACAGAGCACATTGCGCAGGCAGAGTATGGGCTAGAGGCCTAAATGCCTAATAACCCCTTCACCCGCTGCCTTGCCACTGGCAAAGCAAGCGGTGAGCAAATAACCGCCGGTGGGGGCTTCCCAATCGAGCATTTCTCCGGCACAGAACACGCCAGGCAACGGCTCCAACATCAAGTTCTGGTCAGTCACCTCAAACAACACACCCCCCGCCGTGCTGATGGCCTCGTCCATGGGCCGGGTTGCCACCAGTTGAATGGGCAAGGCTTTGATGGCGGCGGCCAACTGCGCCGGGTCATTGATCTGCGTTTTGGTCAGCAGCTCATGCAAGATGGCCATCTTGATGCCGTCCAAGTGCAAACGGCTTTTCAAGTGGCTGGACAAGGAACGGGTGCCACGCGGGTGGCGCACCTCAGCCAACACCCGCTCAGCCGAAAAATCGGGCAACAAGTCGAGGTGAAAGGTGGCGTGGCCTTGGGCTGCGATCTCGTCGCGCAGCAAGTTGGAGGCGGCGTAAATCAGGCTGCCCTCCACGCCCGTCACCGTGGCGACAAACTCGCCCCGGCGCTGAAAAGTTTGACCGTGAGAGGTGGTGACACGGATCGCCACTGATTTGAAGGGCTGGCCTGCAAAGCGCGTGCTGAAGTGTTCGCTCCAACCGCGAGGCAGGGAGGCCGGAACCACTTGCACCGGCATCGCGCCGCCTTCTGCCTGAGCTGGGGGCAACACCACCGCATCAAAGCCACAATTGCTGGGCAACAAAGGGGCCACGGACACACCTGCCGCTTGCAACCACGGCACCCAAGCACCGTTAGAACCCAAGCGCGCCCAACTGCCGCCACCCAAAGCCAGCACCACGGCGTCAGCTTCCACCTGAATCGGCCCCGTTGGACTGTCGAAATTCAGGGTCGTGCCAGCCACGGCGCCGGCTGCGTTGGTGGCCCAACCCGTCCAGCGATGCCGCATGTGAAACTGCACCCCAGAACCGGTGGCGGGATGGCGCAGACGGTGCAGCCAAGCCCGCAATAAAGGGGCCGCTTTCATGTCCGCAGGGAAAACCCGCCCGGAGCTGCCGACAAAGGTTTCCACGCCGAGACCTTGCGCCCAGACACGAACCTGCGCGTTATCGAAACCCTTGAGCAAGGCCTCGATGTGTGGGCGTCGCCCCCCGTAGCGAGAGGAAAAAATGTCCACTGGCTCAGAATGCGTCAGGTTCAGGCCCCCTTTGCCGGCCAGCAAAAACTTGCGCCCTACCGAGGGCATGGCGTCATACAGGTGCACCTCTAGCCCCGCTGCCAACAGCACATCAGCGGCCATCAGACCCGAAGGGCCACCCCCCACCACAATTACTTTTTTCATGGAATTTTCTTTACTCACAACATGCACTTTTTAAAATTTCACTCAAATTTCGTTCAAGACGGTTCACACCCTTCTTCACGTCGACTCAGATCACGGTGCCTGCACTTGCCAAAGCGCGCCAGGTGCGCGTCATCGCCACCTGCATCAGCCACAGGCCGCGCTTCACTATTTGTAGCAAATAAGCTTTATTTTACGAGGGCTGGCAGCGACTCTTTCAACGAGAAATGGCAGCCACCCAGCAGGCCGCTAGCCGCAGCCCTGTAGCGTGATGACTTTTGGCTAATTCCGTCATAGCCCGTTGGTCATTGATAGCTGGTGTTGGTTTCTGTCACAATTTCCCCACTCTATCTGTCCCGATCACCAACAAGGATTTCCCCATGGCCAGCGAATTAATCAAACATGTGTCCGATGCGTCTTTTGAAGCCGATGTACTGCAATCTGCCCAGCCCGTGCTGGTGGATTACTGGGCGGAGTGGTGCGGTCCGTGCAAGATGATTGCCCCTATCTTGGACGAAGTGGCCACCGCCTACAGCGGCAAGTTGCAAATCGCCAAAATGAATGTCGATGAAAACCGCGACATCCCCGCCAAGTTTGGCATTCGCGGCATCCCCACCTTGATGCTGTTCAAAGACGGTCAACTGGCAGCCACCAAAGTCGGTGCCATGACCAAGTCACAAATGATTGCGTTCGTGGACCAGCATCTGGCTTAAGCGGCAACCGCTTGATTCAACCCTCTCGCCTTGGCCCCCTGCCAAGGCGTTTTTTTTCCTGTCATAATTAAATCAGTTCACTGGCTCTCACCCCGAGCCGGTTCGACTTCTAGGTTAATGCCACGAGGCTGAGGCTACCCCCGCCTCACCCCACACTCCCCCGTATTTTGTCAACACCCATTTGGGCTATTCCATGCACTTAAACGAACTCAAGGCACTGCACGTGTCCGAAGTACTCAAGCAGGCTGAAGAACTTGAGATCGAAAACACCGGACGGATGCGCAAGCAGGAGCTGATGTTCGCCATCATCAAAAAGCGCGCCCGTACCGGCGAGCAAATCATTGCCGACGGGGTGCTGGAAATTTTGCCCGATGGATTTGGCTTTTTGCGCAGTCCCGACACCAGTTACACCGCCAGCACAGACGACATCTACATCAGCCCCAGCCAGGTGCGTCGCTTTAACTTGCACACCGGCGACATGATCGAAGGCGAAGTACGCACACCCAAAGACGGTGAGCGTTACTTTGCGCTGAACAAGCTCGACAAGGTCAACGGTGACTCGCCGGAGAGCAACAAGCACAAGGTCATGTTCGAGAACTTGACGCCGCTGTTTCCCAAGGTGCAGATGCGCCTGGAGCAAGACAACAAGAGCGAAGAAAACATCACTTGCCTTGTGATTGACATCATTACGCCGATTGGCAAAGGGCAACGCGCCCTGCTGGTGGCACCGCCCAAGAGCGGTAAAACCGTGATGATGCAGCACATTGCCCACGCTATTTCTGCCAACTACCCCGACAGCCACATGATGGTGTTGCTCATTGATGAGCGCCCTGAAGAGGTGACCGAGATGCAGCGCACGGTCAAG
This sequence comes from Rhodoferax sp., assembly GCA_017997975.1. GTDB lineage: Bacteria > Pseudomonadota > Gammaproteobacteria > Burkholderiales > Burkholderiaceae_C > Rhodoferax. Next base: position 1,056 of record JAGODZ010000239.1, on the reverse strand, counting down.
GGTGAGGTCATCGCCTCCACCTTTGACGAGCCCGCAGCGCGTCACGTGCACGTGGCCGAGATGGTGATTGAGCGTGCCAAGCGCTTGGTGGAGCTGAAAAAAGACGTGGTGATTTTGCTGGACTCGATCACCCGGCTGGCGCGTGCCTACAACAACGTGGTGCCTTCGTCGGGCAAAGTGCTGACCGGCGGTGTGGACTCCAACGCATTGCAACGGCCCAAGCGCTTCTTAGGTGCAGCGCGCAATGTCGAAGAAGGCGGTTCTTTGACGATCATCGCCACGGCCTTGGTCGACACCGGAAGCCGCATGGACGAGGTGATTTTTGAAGAGTTCAAAGGCACGGGCAACAGCGAAATCCATTTGGATCGCCGTTTGTACGAAAAACGTGTGTTCCCCTCCATTCAGTTGAACCGCAGTGGAACGCGCCGTGAAGAGTTGCTTTTGGCCCCCGATATTCTGCAAAAAACGCGCATTTTGCGTCAATTTTTGTACAACATGGACGAGGTCGAGTCGATGGAAATGGTGCTCAAGCAAATGCGCGCCACCAAAACCAACAGCGAGTTCTTCGACCAAATGCGTCGAGGCGGCTAAGGCTGGATTGCCCGTTCAACACGGCACTACAGCTATAATCTAGGGTTTTCGCGACAAGTACGATATGGCTTTGTATTGTGGGCGTGTCTTGTGCAAAGGTTGCACCAGGCGAACACAAGGGCTGACGCGGCTAGCGCAACTGATGGAGAAGATATGAAAGAAGGCATTCACCCCAATTACCGCGAAATTTGTTTCCAGGACATGTCCAATGGATTCAAATTCGTGACCCGCTCTTGCGCCAGCACCCGCGAGATGATCAAGATGGAAGACGGCCGCGAGCTGCCACTGATCAAGCTGGAAACCACCAGCGAGTCACACCCGTTCTACACCGGTACGCAGAAGTCTGTGGACAATATGGGTGGACGTGTGGAGCGTTTCCGCAATCGTTTTGGCAAAACCAAAGCCGTAGCAACTCCAGAAGCCGCTGCCGAATAAACGGCCAGCGTTTTCTGCAAAAAGGCAGCT
>JAGODZ010000238.1 GCA_017997975.1 Rhodoferax sp. | reverse complement strand
TGGCCAACATGAGTCACGAAATCCGCACCCCCATGAACGGCATCATTGGCATGACCGAGCTGGCCCTAGACACCGAGCTCAACCCAGAGCAACGCGAGTACCTGGACTTGGTCAAAGTCTCGGCCCACGCTTTGCTCAACATCGTCAACGACATCTTGGACTTCTCCAAGATCGAGGCCGGGCGCTTGGACATCGAGAACATTGAGTTCTCGCTGGAGCAGATGCTGCGCGACACGATGAAATCCCTGGCCATGCGAGCGCACCAGAAAAACCTAGAACTCCTGCTGCACATCGCCCCCGACGTACCCGACCGCCTGATTGGCGACCCCGGACGGCTGCGCCAAGTGCTTGTCAACCTCATCGGCAACGCCATCAAATTCACCCCAACCGGCGAGGTCGAAGTCACCGTGCACCGGATGGAGCCCAGCACCTCAACGCAAACCCCGACCCCGACCCCGACCCAGACCGGCTTGCGCTTCAGCGTGCGCGACACCGGCATTGGCATCGCGCGTGACAAATTCAAGGCCGTCTTTGACTCCTTCTCACAAGCCGACACCTCCACCACGCGCCAATACGGCGGCACCGGACTGGGCCTGACCATCTCCGCCCAACTCGTGGCCCTGATGGGCGGCTCCATTGAACTCGACAGCGAACTCGGCCAAGGCAGCACCTTTCACTTCACCCTGAACCTGGCCACCGGCTCCAACGACGCCTTCTCCCGCTACCAAAGCACCGGGCGAGTGACAGGACTCCCCGTCTTGATTGCCGACGACAACGCCACCAACCGCCGCTTGCTGGTGCAAATGCTGCGCAACTGGAACATGCAGCCCAAAGCGGTGGCCAGCGGTGCCCAAGCCCTCATCGAGCTGGAGCGCGCCGCCAGCAGTGGCCAGCCTTATGCGCTGGCCATTCTTGATGTGCAAATGCCCGAGATGGACGGCTTTGAGCTGGCCGAACGCCTACGCCAACACCCCAAATACGTCGCAGCCACCGTCATGATGCTCACCTCAGAGGGCCAGCGCGGGCACGCTGCGCGCTGTCGCGAGCTGGGTGTGGCCAGCTACTTGATGAAACCCATCTCGCAGTCTGAACTGCTGGACGCCATCATGACCGCGCTGGGCGAGCCGGGCCAGCCCCGCCTTCCCCTGATCACCCGCCACTCCTTGCGCGAGACCCGGCGCAAACTGCACCTGCTCTTGGCCGAAGACAACGCCGTCAACCAAACCCTGGCGGTGCGCCTGCTGCAAAAGCTCGGTCACACCGTCACCGTCGCCAACAACGGCGCTGAAGCGCTGCAGCACTGGCAAACAAGTGACGACCAGTTCGATGCCATCCTGATGGACGTTGACATGCCCGTCATGAACGGCTACGAGGCCACACAGCGCATTCGCGCCCTAGAGCAAGAAAGAGGCGGACTCACCCCCGTCCACATCCCGATTGTGGCCATGACGGCCCACGCCATGCAAGGCGCACGCGAGATCTGTTTAAGCCACGGCATGGACGCCTATTTGGCCAAGCCCATCGACACCGAGGCCCTCTGGCGCGAGCTGGATGGACTCATGCAAAGCAGTGAAGCGGCCCCGCAGCCAGAAACCCCGGCACCGCAGAGCGCCCAGGTGGCCGACTTTGCAGCCACCCGCCAAACCATGGACGATGACCGCGATTTGTTCGAGGAGATTGTGCGTTTGTTCCAAAGCGATGCCCCGGTGCAAATGCAGCACCTTCGCCAAGGGCTGGCGCAGGGCAACAGCACGGAAGTGCACCACCGAGCGCACACCCTCAAGGGCATGGCCAGCTTGTTTGGGGCGCAGCGCACGGTGCAAGCAGCCGCCCAGCTGGAGCAAATGGCAGCGCGGGGGGACTTGGCGCTTGCCGAGGTGGGCGCTACCGCCGCCGAGCTGGAGGAGGCGATGACGCAGCTGCACGTGGCGCTGCAGGGTTACCAGTGGTGAGGCGGTGCTCAGTAGGGCCTGATATGGACAATAATCTTCGCTTGTGTTTCTCCCCTTCTCGGTATTCAAACCCATGAAACGAACTCTGGTTGTTGACGACGTTGCCATCAATCGCAAACTGGCGATGGCCTTGCTGAAAAAGCGGGGATGGGTGATCGAGGAAGCCGATGGCGGGCAAGCCGCGCTTGACCAATTGGGCGCGGCCCCCTTTGATAGCGTTTTACTGGACATCAGCATGCCTGGCATGGACGGGGAAGAGGTTTGCCGCCGCATACGGGCCAACCCGGCGTGGGCCGGGCTGCGCGTCGTGGCCTACACGGCCCACGCCATGGAGTCAGACAAGCAGCGCCTCCTGGAGGTTGGGTTTGACTATGTTTTGGTCAAACCCATCACAATGCAGTCGCTTCTGTTGGCCCTGCCGGAGTAGCAAGCGGTATCCAAAACTCAAAATAGGCCCCTTCACCGGGCTTGGATTCCAAGCGAATCGCGCCACCCATCAGTTTCACCATGTCTTTGACCAACGACAAACCCAACCCCGTGCCACCGTGTTCGCGGGTCATAAAAGCCGTGGTTTGGCGGAACTTGTCAAAAATATGGGCTTGGTCTTGCGCGGGTATGCCGCCACCCGTGTCTTTCACCCCAACCGTCAAGCGACCCGCCTGAGTTGAGGCAGAAAAAAGAATGCTGCCGTGGGTGGTGAATTTGACCGCGTTGTTCAACAGATTGCACATGATTTGACGCAAGCGCATCGGGTCGCCCAGCAAAATTTTGGGTAGGTTGGGTGCGAAATTTGTCACCATGGCCAATCCCTTTTGCTGCGCTGCATCGGCATGAAGCGCCGCCATCTCTTGCAACAACAATGGCAAGTCGAAGGGAACGGTTTCAAGGGTCATTTGCCCAGCTTCAATCTTGGCGACATCCAGAATGGCATTGACCAAGGAAAGCAGATGCATGCCGCTTTGGTAAATCGTGTCGGCCTGGTCGCGCGTGTCCTCGGTGGTCGCATCATCGCGAATCAGTTCAGCAAAACCCAAAATACCGTTGAGTGGTGTGCGCAATTCATGGGACATACGGGCAACAAAGTCGTTCTTCATCCGGCTGTTTTCCTCGGCTTGATGCCGTGCCTCTTCCAGTCGCTGGAATGATTCTTGAACGCTGATGGCCATTTTGTTCAGTGAATCGTTCAGTCGGCCGAGCTCGTCTTTGGAGTCCACTTTGAATCGGAAATTAAGATCGCCACCTTCGATTTTCCCCAAACCCTTCACCAAATGGGTGATGCGACCGGTCAACATCGAGGCCAGCCATATCGCCACCACCACGACCAGTGCGACCATGAGAAAAGTGGTGCCCGCCAAGCTGGCCGCCGTCGTGCGCATCGAGTCAGCAATCAGCTTTTGCAGGTCCAATTGTTGTTGTTTCATGCGCACGCCAAAATCTGCCTCCTTGGCCTCCATCTTCGTGGCAATGGCTTTTGCAGGGCCATGAAAATCTTCCACGTTGGCACCAATGGTCACGTAGCCAAACCCGCGCGGGGTGTTGGCGTACTGCCCGGTTCGGTAGGGAATGGCCGCTGCCGTCGTCAGCTTCCACACGCCACTCCAGAGAATAAGGAAGGAGCCCGAACCGCCGTACTGCGTTAAATCGTGCCAGCCTTGGCATTGCGGTGCGAAATTCAGGTAGCGGCAGTCCAGGCCAAGATAGCCCGCCTTGGTGAGTGCTTTGGCTGGTTTTTTTTCACGCGATTGCTGCTCAAACTCCGTCACGCCTTTCAGGTAATGGGCCAGTGGTTGGCTGCTTTTTTGCCAGCCTTCGTACACACTGGCTTCTAGCCAAGGTGTTGCATAGTCTCCGGTACGGGGGTCGAAACCGACAATGGAATGGTGTCTTGGATGCGCGATGTTGCGGTCCAAGTAATCCCACATGAACGCGTAGTTGCCATTGGTGGCATCGGAAATCGCGGTGTAGCGGGCGGGCGTGGGCATGAGGTTGTCGGTAAAACTCATCACATGGGTATGGTCCAGCGCCAGCGTGACGTAGCCCGTGATGACGCCATTTTTGACCACCGGTGTCGCCCAGCGAATGATGCCCTGAAAGGGTTTGCCGCTCGGGTTTTCTCGTCCCGCATACGCCTCTTTTTCGGGCTCAAAAGGAATGCCCAAGCTCTTGGCTTTGTCCGGGACGACGGCGCCGATCACGCGGGATGGCACGTAAGAGCCGATGACCTCTGAGACGTAAATATCGCCTGCCTTGAGCTTTTTTAGTTCTGAAAAGTAGGTTTCCGCCTTGTTCCAGGTGTTTTCTTTTCTGGACACATCGCGCAAATCAGGGGGCAGCAGACCGGTTTGTTCAATCTTGATTTTTTCTTTGCCGTCCAGTCCCACGAAAGTGATTTCGTGATACAGCGGCTTGGGCACCACGCGCAGCACGGTCTCAGGTGGGCGGTAGTGAAAGTCTTGCTTGTTTTCGGCATTGCTGGGGGTGGCGATTCTTGGGTCAGTGGTGGGGGCGGTTCGGGGTTCCCAAGACTTGCCATCGGCTGCCAAGGTCCATTGACCGCTGTCGGTCAGGCTGCGTTGTCGGCTGCCGACAAAGGTGCGGTACAACGCTTCGCTGGGATTGAGCTGCGCGGCCAACAGAACATCACGGTCCCGGTCGTACAAAAAGTCAGCGACCGACCGGGCGGTGTCGGTGGTGAGCCGCTCCAGTTCCGCTCTGGCCCGGTCGTTGAGCGCGGTCACGGCGGCTTGAGAAAAAGTTTCTCCCATTTCAGTCACTGTGCCTCGGACTTCACTGCCCAGGGACACAGCGCGTTCCGTCATGCCGGAGCCCAAGCGGGTCACCCCCTCCCACGCCAACATCGCAAGCAAGATCAAAGGCACGACCTTGATCAAAATAAATAGGAAAATTAACTTGGTTCGAATCCCAAGTTTTTCCGAAAAAATGCGCTTGATGGAATGCATGTGGTGACTTTACCGCCAGAGTCTGTCTGTTAGGGTTCTGAGCCGGGCGATTGTTATGAAATCCGATGTTGGCGACCGAGTGTACTGAGCCCTTGATTCAAGCCTTCCATTGAGGCACGGGATGCCGCTTTGAATAATCTCAACGGCTGGGATCA
>JAGODZ010000053.1:5238-16192 GCA_017997975.1 Rhodoferax sp. | reverse complement strand
CTGTTGATTCTGGCGGAGCGCCGCACCGATCACCTGGTCGCGCCACAAGCCACCGCCCGGGAGCGCCTGTGGAAAGTGCGGGCCAAGCAAGTGGTGCTGGCCACGGGCGCGCATGAGCGGCCGCTGGTGTTCTCTAACAACGACCTGCCCGGCATCATGCTGGCATCAGCCGTGTCCACCTATATTCGCCGCTACGCCGTGCTGCCTGGCCAGCGTGCGGTTATCTTTACCAACAATGACCAAGGCTACGATGCCGCGTTTGCGCTCAAAGACGCCGGTGCGACAGTCACTGTCGTGGATGCGCGGGCAACGCCAGATGGCGACCGCAGCGCACGCGCTCGCCAACAAGGGATAGAAATACTGGCGGGTCATGTGGTGGTGGAGGCGACCGGTGGCAAAGCTGTCACGGGCGTGAATCTTTACAAACTCAACAGCCAGGGCGAATTGGCGGGTGCCGCAGGATCGCGGCCCTGTGACCTGCTGGCCATGTCGGGGGGCTTCAGCCCGGTCATTCACCTGCACTGCCAGTCGTCATCCAAGCCGATCTGGAACGAAGAGCAATCCAGCTTTCTTCCCGGCAAGCCGGTGCAGGCGGAGCGCTCGGCGGGGGCCTGTCATGGCATTGAAGACCTCGCGGCTTGCGCCAGCGATGGCGTAAAGGCAGGGCTGGACGCAGCCATGGCGGCAGGTTTGTCGAAGGTGGAGATAGCCATACCGTCCATCTCCTCTGTCAAGAATGGCTCCCTGCGCCCGCTCTGGGAAGTTCCCCACCCTAAGCCGAGCAGCCGGGCACCGAAGAAGTTTGTGGACCTGCAGAATGACGTGGGTGCCAGTGATGTGCATCTGGCCGTCCGGGAAGGCTTTGAGTCCATCGAGCATTTAAAGCGCTATACCGCCATGGGGTTTGGCACTGATCAGGGCAAGACGGGCAACATCAATGGCATGGGTATCGCAGCAGGCATCTTGGGGCGCAGCATTCCCCAAGTCGGCACCACCACCTTCCGCCCCAATTACACCCCCGTGACTTTTGGTCTGGTTGCCGGTGGCGAACTAGGCGAGCTGTTTGACCCTATCCGCACCACCGCCATGCATGGTTGGCACGTGGAGCACGGTGCGCTCTTCGAGGACGTGGGGCAATGGAAGCGGCCTTGGTATTACCCCAAGCCCGGCGAAGACTTGCATGCCGCGGTTAAACGGGAAACGCTGGCGGTACGCAACAGCGTCGGCACGCTGGACGGTTCCACGCTAGGCAAGATCGACATTCAAGGTCCAGATGCCAGCATCTTGCTGAACTGGATGTACAGCAACGCTTGGTCCAAACTCGACATTGGCAAGTGCCGGTATGGCCTGATGCTGGACGAAAACGGCATGGTGTTTGACGACGGCGTGACCGTTCGCTTGAGCGAAAACCACTACCTGATGCACACCACCACTGGCGGCGCGGCGCGCGTGCTGGCCTGGATGGAGCGCTGGTTGCAGACCGAGTGGCCCGACTTAAAGGTCTACCTGACCAGCGCCACCGACCATTGGGCGACTTCGATTGTGGTCGGCCCCAAGAGCCGGCACGTGATCAAGAAAATTTGCCAAGACATTGACTTCGACGATGCAGCATTCCCCTTCATGTCCTACCGTGAAGGCACGATTGCCGGCATACCGGCACGCATCATGCGCATTAGCTTTTCTGGCGAACGCAGCTACGAGGTCAACGTCGCCGCCAAGGATGGTCTGCGCGTGTGGGAGGCCATTCACGCCGCTGGCGCGGAGTTCGGCATCACGCCTTACGGCACGGAGACGATGCACGTTCTGCGCGCCGAGAAGGGCTACATCATCATTGGCCAAGACACCGATGGTTCAGTCACGCCGTTCGACCTTGGCTTGGGTGGTTTGGTTGCAAAAACCAAGGATTGTCTGGGCAAGCGTTCGCTCACCCGCTCTGACACACAGCGCCCGAATCGCAAGCAGTTGGTTGGTTTGTTAACGGATGACCCGATGGTGGTGTTACCCGAAGGCGCACAAATTACCAACAGCGCCAATCTGGTGGCAACGCCGGTCCCCATGGAAGGGCATGTGACCTCGAGTTACATGAGTCCAACGGTGGGGCGCTCTATCGCCATGGCCCTCGTCAAAGGCGGGTTAAACCGCATGACCGAGTCGGTTTACCTGCCGCTGGCGGATGGACGAACCGTCAAGGCCACGATCTGCAGTCCTGTCTTTTTTGATCCTAAATCGGAGCGTCAAAATGCTTGAAGTCCACCAGATGCCCAAGCCACAAGGTGGCAATCACAAAGCACCTTTACTGGTTAGCCAAGAACAAAAGGCCATCATCAACCTGCGAGGCAACCCGCAAGACCCCACCTTTGTGCAGGCCGTACAGCAAGCGCTGGGCCTGCCACTGCCGGTGGCCGCCTGCAGCTCCATCGCCAATGCCCACTACCGCGTGGTCTGGGTGGGGCCAGACGACTGGTTCGTCATTGGTGCGGGCGGCGAGCAGAGGTCGCTTGAGCAACGCTTGCGCACCGCTCTATCGGGACAGCATTTCTCGGTGACCGATGTCAGCAGCGGCTACTTTGTGGTGACCTTGGCGGGTGCCCAAGCGCGCGATGTCCTCGCCCAAGGTTGCCCACTGGATCTGCACGCCAGCGTCTTCCAACCGGGGCATTCCGCCGGCACAGTTTTCTTTCGAGTCGGCATCTACCTGTGGCAACGCGACAACGCGCCCACTTTTGAGATGCTGGTGCGGCGCAGTTTCATTGACCACTTTTGGCAGTTGATCAACCACTGCACGCTTGACTGCGGATGGTTTGCCAAACAAGCCGCCTGATGCCACTTGTACTGCTAAGGAAGAAATCATGGCCAAAAACTTCGTGCAACTCAAGGGTGTGCAAAAAACGTACGACGGTGAAACGCTCGTCGTCCGAGACCTGAACCTCGATGTCCAAGAGGGCGAGTTCCTCACTATGCTCGGCCCCTCTGGGTCCGGCAAAACCACCACGCTGATGATGTTGGCCGGTTTCGAGACTGCCACACATGGTGAAATATTCATGGACGGCAACCCCATTAACCGCCTGGCACCCGAGGACAGAAATATTGGCATGGTGTTTCAAAGCTATGCCCTGTTTCCGCACATGTCCGTTGCAGAGAACGTCGCTTTTCCACTGACCGTGCGGGGCGTTCCCAAGGCCAAGCTGGGCGAGCGAGTGATTAAAGCACTGGCCATGGTGGGCCTGAAGGGCTTTGAAGACCGTCGCCCAGCGCAACTCTCCGGCGGACAACAACAGCGCGTGGCCGTCGCCCGTGCGCTGGTGTTCGAGCCCAAACTGGTGCTCATGGACGAGCCGCTGTCCGCGCTTGACAAACAACTGCGTGAGCAAATGCAGTATGAGATCAAGCAGTTGCACCATCGTTTGGGTGTGACCGTTGTTTACGTGACGCACGACCAAGGCGAAGCACTCACGATGTCGGATCGCGTGGCGGTTTTCAACAATGGCGTCATTCAGCAGCTCGACTCTCCCGATCGCCTCTATGAGCATCCGGCCAACGCGTTCGTGGCCAGCTTTATTGGCGAAAACAACAAGCTCCATGGAGAGGTTGTCTTGCATGAGCGAGAGTGGTGCGATGTCAAACTGGGCAACGGCTCGGTGGTTCGCGCCAAATCGGTTGCCGTCGGCGCGGTGGGCTCACGCACCATGTTGTCGCTTCGCCCGGAGCGCGTGATGATCAATCCGCCTGCGGGCAGCTGTGATGTCACCACCACGGCACGCGTCAAAGATGTGACCTACCTGGGTGACCACCTGCGGGTGCGCGCCATGGCCTATGGAGACCAAGCCATTGTCGTCAAAGTACCAAATGCCTCGAAGGAAAGCGCATTGGGCACAGATGCCGACATCCAAATCGGCTGGCGCGCGGAAGACTGCCACGCGCTAGACGTATTGGCGTGAAAGAACGCGGCGTGATTGCGCCGAAGCCATTCATGTCAGCCCTATCGACACGGGTCACCGTGTCTTGACAGCAACGTTATTACTACATTAAACGGAGACCTTCATGAAATTTCAACTCAAAGTCTTAAGCGCCGTCGTGGCCACGCTTGGCAGCACCCTGGCATTCAGTGTGCATGCCCAATCGATCACAGTGACCTCCTACGGCGGCGCTTACGGCAAAAGCCAGATTGAAGCCGTCCACAAGCCATTCACAGCCAAGACGGGGGTCAAGGTATTGAGCGAAGATTACAACGGCGGTCTTGCCGAAGTTCGCGCGCAAGTCACCACCGGCAATGTGAAGTGGGATGTGGTGGACGTCGAGCTGGCAGAGTCGCTGCGCGGTTGTGATGAGGGTTTGTTTGAAAAATTGGATGCCTCCACCCTCCCCAAGGGGGATGATGGAAGCAACGCCAAAGATGATTTCCTTCCTGGCTCCATCAACGCCTGCGCGGTGGCTAGCATCACTTACTCTAATGTGTTTGCCTACGACAAGGCCAAACTGGGTGCCAACGGCCCGACCAAGCTAGAAGACTATTTTGACCTGAAGAAATTTCCGGGCAAGCGCGGCATGAAGAAGGAGCCGGGCGTCAACATGGAATGGGCTTTGATGGCCGATGGCGTGGCACCTGCCGATGTCTATAAATTGCTGGCCACACCCGCGGGCGTGGAGCGTGCTTTCAAGAAGCTGGACACCATTAAATCGCAGATCGTTTGGTGGAATGCTGGCGCGCAGCCACCGCAACTCCTGGCTTCGGGGGAGGTGGTCATGTCCACGGTTTACCATGGCCGCATTTACGATGCCAACACCAAAGATGGCAAGGATTTTGCGGTGGTGTGGGATGGTCAAATCATCGTTCCCAATCTCTACGTGGTGGTCAAAGGAAGCAAAAATGTGAAAGCGGCTATGGACTACGCCCGCTTTGCAACGAGCACCAAACCACTGGCCGATCAGACCAAGTTCATTCCCTACGCACCAACGCGCCAGTCGTCGATGAAACTGGTTGAAGAAAAGACAAAGGCATGGCTCCCTGGGTCTGAGCATGGCGGCCGCGGCTTCCAAACCAATGCGGCGTGGTGGTCTGACCACGCGGACGAACTGAACCAAAAATTCGCCGCTTGGTTAGCAAAGTAAGTCCCGGTTAAGGCAAGGGGTCTTCAAGCCCCTTGCCGCAAGGGCTGTTGCGACAAGCGCGCCCGCCAACACCCCACATTAACGCGGTCCCACGCCAGGACACCCGCAAAAAAAGGAGCACCCCATGGATGTTCAGGCATTGCCCAACGACGTCGCCGAACTCAAGCGCAGACTTCGGCTTTCCGAGTTGCGCCAAAGGTTGCGTGCTTACGCATTAATTGCACCCCTCTTTTTGTTCACGCTGCTGACCTTTCTTGTGCCCATTGGCATGATGCTGTTCAACAGCGTGGACGACCCTGTCGTCACCAACGCCATGCCGCGCTTCACAATGTTGCTGCGCACTATGCCTACGAGCGAGGACATTCCAGGCGAGCAAACCTTTGCCGCCTTGGCAGAGGACATGAAGCTGGCGGTAGAGCAGCAAAATGCCAGCAAAGTAGCCAGTCGCCTCAATTTCGAGCAAAGTGGACTGCGCACTCTGTTCATGAAGACGTCGCGCAGCATTGGTGCGATGGATAAGGGGCCATGGAAACCGATTTTCCTGGAAATCGACCCCGCTTGGGGTGAACCCAAAGTGTGGTCAGTCCTGCGCCGGACCAGCCGGGCTTACACCGGAGATTACTACTTACATGCCTTGGATCTCGACCGCAATGAGCACGGTGCCGTCGTCAGGGCAGAGCCGGACAGCCGACTCTACTTGGATGTTTTTGCTCGAACGATGTGGGTCAGCCTGTTGGTCACCCTCTTGTCGTTGGCAATTGGCTATCCGTTGGCGTATTGGTTGTCTCATTTGCCTACCAAGACCGCCAACCTCATGATGGTGCTGGTTCTGTTGCCATTCTGGACGTCGCTGCTGGTGCGTACCACGGCGTGGATCGTGTTGCTGCAGAAAGAAGGCGTGGTCAACTCCATGCTGTTGGCCATTGGCGTCATTCAGGAACCCCTGACGTTGGTGTTTAACCGCTTTGGCGTGGTCATCGCCATGACTCACATTCTGGCCCCCTTCATGATCTTGCCGCTGGTGTCGGTGATGCGACAAATCCCCCCCGGCTATGTCAGGGCTGCGCGCTCATTGGGAGCCTCACCGATCACGGCCTTCTGGCGTGTTTATTTTCCGCAATCGCTGCCAGGCATTAGCGCCGGGGTGTTGCTGGTGTTCATCCTGTCGATTGGCTACTACATCACCCCCGCACTGGTGGGCGGCGCTGCTGACCAAATGATGAGCTACTTCATTGCGGACCACCTGACCCGAAGCCTCAATTGGGGTCTGGCCTCCGCACTCGGCGGCCTGCTTCTGGCCGGTGTGATGGCGCTTTATGTGATCTACGATCGTTACGTGGGAGTCTCCAATGTCCGTCTCGGCTAATTCCATCCCCAAATTCCCCCCTTACGTCACTGTCTTGGGCAAGCTGCGCCACTATGTACTGTTGCTGTTCTGCATTGGGGCGCTGGTATTTCTCATTGCACCGGTGTTGGTCGTTATACCGTTGGCTTTCAATGCCGACCCCTACTTCACGTACCCAATCCACAACTGGAGTCTGAAGTGGTTTGAGGAATTCTTTTTTGATGAGACCTGGCAGACGGCGGTCAAAAACAGCTTTGTGATCGCCATCTCCGCCACCTTGATCGCGACCAGCCTAGGGACCTTGGCATCGGTCGGACTGGTGCATCGAAACCTCCCCGGACGGGCGCTGCTCACCGCGATCTTGGTATCCCCCATGATCGTGCCCATCGTCATCATGGCGGTTGGGGCGTATTTTTTCTACTCCAGGCTCGGCATCGCTAACAGCTTGACCGGCATCATCATGGCGCATGCGGTACTGGGGACGCCGTTTGTTGTCATCACCGTCTCGGCAACCCTGGCCGGCTTTGACCAAGGCTTATTCCGCGCGGCGCGCAGCCTTGGCGCCAAACCGTTTACCGCCTTTCGCCGCATCACACTGCCCATCATCTGGCCGGGGGTTTTCTCAGGGGCCTTGTTCGCGTTTGCCACCTCATTTGACGAAGTCGTCGTGGTGCTGTTTCTTGGCAGTGTTGAGCAACGCACCATTCCGCGCCAAATGTGGACGGGCCTTCGTGAGCAACTCAGTCCGACCATTCTGGCCGCCGCTGTGGTGCTGATTCTGATCTCGGTGGCCATGCTGCTGGTGCTGGAATGGCTGCGCAGACGCAATGCGCAAATGCGTGGGTTGAAAGACTGATGGCGTCGCGCAACAAATGGACCATCAAGGTTCAGCAACTTCAGACCCAGCTGCGTGTAGGCATTTACCCGCATGAGGAAGTGTTGCAGCCGATTGTTGTCAACATCACCATCCAAGGCTTGGCCGATACACGACCTGCCTCCATTGAACACTGCATTGACTACGAGTCCATATGCCGCTGGGTCATCGATCAATGGCCCGAGAGCAAGCACACCCCGCTGCTGGAAACGCGAGTCAATGAATTGATCGAAGTCGTGTTCAACCACGACAAGCGCATCCAAAGCGTGCAAGTGGGTCTGTTCAAGACCCAGGCCATTCAACAAGCGCACAGCGTCGGTGTGGAGCGGGAAATGAGCCGTCGTCAATTCGGTGAATATTCTCTTGGCCAACGGGCACCGACCGCAGCGAGTCGCCCAAAAAAGAAGGTAAAAACTCCATGAAACAAAAATTCATTCTGACCCTGCATTGCCCCAGTGCCGCAGGGCAGGTGGCGGCAGTGGCCCTGTTCCTCGATCAAAGGCAGTGCTACGTTGAGGAAATATCCGTCTTTGACAGCCATGACAAATCGCGCTTTTTCTTGCGTTGCGTCTTTCACCCCCAAGACGAAGCCAACTTCCTACTGACGGAGCTCCGTCATGATTTCGATGTGGTGGCCACCCGGTTTGACATGGCATGGGCGATTCATGACGCGAGCGACAGACCGCGCATCATGATCATGGTGTCGCGCTACGACCATTGCCTCAACGATTTGCTGTACCGCTGGCGTATCGGTGAACTGCCCATTGATATCGCCGCCGTTGTTTCCAACCATTCTGACTTGGGGTCCGTGGTCGAAGCCCATGGTTTGCCCTTTCACCACCTACCCATCACGGCAGAAACAAAAATAAGCCAAGAGGAAAAACTCCGTGCGCTGATCGACGGCTCGCACAGCGAAGTCATCGTGTTGGCCCGTTACATGCAAATTTTGTCAGCGCAATTGTGCGCTGAACTGCATGGCCGGGTCATCAACATCCACCACTCGTTTCTGCCCGGCTTCAAGGGTGCCAGACCCTACAAACAGGCCTATGAACGCGGGGTCAAAATAATCGGAGCCACAGCGCACTACGTGACAACCGACCTGGATGAAGGCCCCATCATCGAGCAGGCGGTGACCCACGTCGATCACACGGCCGACATTGACCAGCTTCAGTCCATCGGGCGAGACATGGAGTGCCAGGCACTGTCACGAGCGCTCAAGCTGCATGTGGAACGTCGTGTCTTTATCGACGGGTACAAAACTGTCGTTTTGAGATAAAACGGGCATGGAGATCGGGATTTTTTAGGTGCCAAGAGATATCTTCACGCTCAAGCTGGGCGCTGCCGCGCGCGGTCACACCCCGTCCCAGCCTGCGTCTCGCCCCAACGCGAAAGCGGCCAGTACCGTGGTCACGCCCCAACCCGCTCGCCCAACCCCAACGGCCACGGACAAACCCACGTCATCCCATGACAATGACGATTGGGAGCGCTTTTAAATCACCCGGGCTCCCGTGCTCGCATCAAGGCGCGGGGGTGAATAGTTCATCCAACGCATCGACGTATCCATCAGCATCCACGGCACGAACGGGGGCACCGTGGTTGTAGCCGTAGGTGACCAACACCACCGGACAACCCGCTGCACGAGCGGCTTGGGCGTCGTTGCTGGAGTCGCCAATCATCAAGGTGCACTCCGGGCGGGTTCCCAGCGCTGCGCAAGTCTTGATCAGCGGCAAAGGATCTGGCTTCTTCTTCTCGAACGCATCGCCACCCAACGTCATGTCAAAAAATTGGTCCAGCCCTTTCTCTCTGAGCAAGGTGTGGGCAAAGGCGGTCGGTTTATTGGTCAAACAAGCCAGACGCAAGCCCCGCGCTTTCAGTTGTTGCAAACCGTTCAGCACACCGGGATAGACCTCTGAAAACTGACCATTCACTCGGGCATAGTGACGCTGGTAACTCGCCCAGGCGTCAGCGTACAAAGCCTCAGACGGCGCGTCTGCAAACAGGGCCAAGACACTCTTAATGAGGTGCTCAGACCCCTTACCCACCAGCCGCTCCACCGTCGCCTGATCCACCTGCTGCGAGGCATATGGGGGCGGCAAATCAGCCAGCATGGCGTTGAGCGCCACGCGGAAATCGCCCAAGGTGTCCACCAGGGTGCCATCCAAATCCACCATGACCGCCTCTATGTTCAACCCATTCAACACGACATTCCCTTTCAATAAAACGGCCCTCAGATTCAGCCAGGCTCGCAAGGGTGAGTATAGAAAGCCATCTCCAAGCCAACCCCGCCTGTTGCCGCTAACGCGCCATCGCCACGCAGTAACCCTCCGCTTCGCAGGCGCGGTGGGCGATCAGTCGGCTGCTCTGGTGGCCCGACAATGGGGCCATGACTGACTTCTTTCGCCTCTGGATTCGACTGGTTCCCGCGTATGCCGCCGGCTATTTCTTGTCGTACGGGCTTCGCAGCGTGAATGCAGTGATTGCGCCTGAGCTGATGCGCGAAATGAACGTCTCCGCCGCCGGCCTAGGCCTGCTGACCTCCGCCTACCTGCTGGCCTTTGGCCTGTTTCAACTGCCGCTGGGCCTGCTGCTGGACCGCTTTGGACCTCGGCGCGTGGAAGCCGCACTGTTGCTGGTGGCCGCCACCGGGTGTGCGCTGTTCGGCTTAGGTCAATCACTGGAATCGCTGGTGCTGGGGCGGGCCTTGATTGGCCTGGGCGTGTCCGCCTGCCTGATGGGCAGTTTCAAGGCCTTCAGCCAGTGGTTTCCCGTGGAGCGCTTGCCCGCACTCACCGCCACCATCATGGTGGCAGGCGGTTTGGGGGCCTTGTCCGCCAGTGTGCCGGTGACGGCTGTCTTGCCGCTGCTGGGCTGGCGCGGGGTGTTCTTTCTGTGCAGCGGGCTGCTGGTGCTCACCGCTGCGCTGCTGATGCGGGTGCCAGATCAACCCGTGCGCGGCCCCCACGCCACGTTGGTGCAGCAAATCCAGTCGCTGGGCACTATTTACACCAGCCGCCAGTTCTGGCGGTTCGCCCCCCAAGGCGGCCTGATTGTGGGCGGGTACATGGCCATTCAAGGCCTGTGGGTCGTGCCCTGGCTGATGGAGGTGAATGGGGCCAGCCGCACCACCGCCGCTGAGATTCTGTTCATGCTGGGTCTGGCCATGTTGGCAGGCTTTGCATTTGTGGCCACCTGCGCCACCTGGCTCGCGCGCCGGGGCGTCTCCCCCATGGCCTTGCTGACCGGCGGCATGGGTTTGGCGCTGATGGTGGAGTTGTGCATTGTTATGAATTTGGCACCACCCACTGTGCTGTGGCCGCTGCTGGGGCTGTCCTTTAGTTTGGGCAACATCGCCTACTCCCAACTCTCGGCCACTTTCCCGGTCCACCTTTCGGGGCGCGTCAACACCGCTTTGAATCTGATGGTGTTCGTTGGCGCATTTGGTCTGCAATGGGGGTTTGGCACGGCAGTGGAGGCCTTTGCCGCCAGTGGTTTGAGCCGGGCCGATGCCTTTCGTGCGACGCTGGGCAGCCTGCTGGTGGCTCAGGTGCTGGCATTTGCCTGGTTTTTGATCCCCGTGCGACACCGCAGCGCACGGGCCATCGCGGCTTGACGCTCGACGCTCGACG
>JAGODZ010000053.1:0-5138 GCA_017997975.1 Rhodoferax sp. | reverse complement strand
GACGCTCGACGCTCGACGAGTCGGCCTATTTGACCAGCTGATTGAGCTGAATAATCGGCAACAGCACGGCCAACACAATCAACATGACGACCACACCCATGGCCACAATCAACAGGGGCTCCAGCATCGTGGCCAGTGACATGGCGCGGCGCTGCACCTCGGTGCTGAGTTGCTTGGCGGCGCGCTGCAGCATCAGCGGCAGTTGCCCGGTTTGCTCGCCCAAGCGGGCAAACATGGCCAACAGGCCGGGAAACCGCTTTTTTTGTGCCAGCGCCGAGGCCAGCGGTGCACCTTCGCGCACCCGCACCAAGGCGTCCAACGCGTCGGCGCGCATGGCTTGATTCGACAAGGTTTCAGCCGCTGCCTGCAAGGCTTTCAAAATCGGAACACCCGCCGAGGCCAACATGGCCAGCGTGCTGGCGAAGCGCGCCGTGTTGTAGCTGCGGGCCAGCGTGCCCAACACGGGCAAGGTCAAAAACGCGGCGTCAAATTTCTCTCTGAAGGCCGCCTGTGCCAAAGCCAGCCGGGCCGCGATGCCCGCGCCCACCAAAGCCAGCAACATCAACCAGCCGTAACTGCGCACAAAGTCACTCACGTTGATCATGATGACCGTGAGCAAGGGCAGTGCCCGCTTGCTGCCGATGAAGACTTGCGCCACTTGGGGCACCACATACGTCACCAAAAAGACCACGATGACAATGGCCACGAGGGTGACGATGGCGGGGTAGGCGGCCGCGCCAATGAGCTTGGCTTTGAGCGCTTGTTGTTCCTCCAGGTCGTCGGCCAAGCGCTCCAACACCAACCCCAGGTCGCCACTTTGTTCACCGGCCCCAATCACGGCCCCGAAAATCGGCGAAAACTCACGCGGGTGCTGCGCCAGCGCCTTGGCGAAGGTGGAGCCACCATTCACCTCGGCCCGCAGCGTCGCCACCAGATGCCGCTGCGCCTCCGTCTCCGCTTCATCGGACAAGGAACTCAGGGCGCGCTCCAGTGGCAGGCCCGCCGACACCAGCCCGGCCAACTGGCGCGTCCAGATGCTCAGGCCCGAGGCATTGAACGCGCGGCGTTGAAAGCTGCCTTGTCCGGCGACCTGGGCGTCGCCGGCGCTCACTGACTCGACCTTGATGGGCACCAGCGATTGGCCGCGCAAGGCGCTGCGGGCGGCCTTGACCGAGTCGGCCTCGATCACGCCCTTGCGGGTGCTGCCTTCGGCGGTGAGGGCTTCAAATGAATAAACGGGCACAGCGCAGCGTCCTAGTCGCGGGTCACGCGGATCAGTTCTTCACGCGAGGTCAGGCCGCTGTGCACCAGGCGTTCCCCGTCTTCGCGCATCAACACCATGCCCGCCGCTCGGGCGACTTGGCGGATGTCGGCTTCAGACGCTTTGTTGTGGATTTGGGCGCGAATGGCGTCGTCAGTGACCAGCAGTTCAAACACGCCACTGCGTCCGGCGTAGCCGGTGTGTCCACATTGATCGCAGCCCGTGCCGTGGCAGTGCGTGCACAGTTGGCGCACCAGCCGCTGCGCCAGCACGCCCAGCAACGACGAACTGAGCAAAAACGGCTCCACGCCCATGTCGGTCAGCCGGGTGACCGCACTGGTGGCGTCGTTGGTGTGCAGGGTGGCCAACACCAAGTGGCCCGTCAGTGACGCCTGGATGGCAATTTGCGCCGTTTCAAAGTCGCGAATCTCACCGATCATGATCACGTCCGGGTCTTGGCGCAGGATGGCGCGCAAGGCTTTGGCGAAGGTGAGGTCAATCTTGGCGTTCACCTGGGTTTGCCCCACCCCGGCCAGCTCGTACTCAATCGGATCTTCCACCGTCATGATGTTGCTGCGGCTGGTGTCCAGCCGGCTCAAGGCGGCGTACAGCGTGGTGGTTTTGCCGGAACCCGTGGGGCCGGTCACTAAAACAATGCCGTGCGGCTGCTCAATCAGTTTCTGAAAGCTGGCCAGCACATCGCCCTGCATGCCCAGGCCCTCTAGGCTCAATTTGTTGCCCGATTTGTCCAGCAAGCGCAGCACGGCGCGCTCGCCGTGGGCACTGGGCAAGGTGCTCACCCGCACATCCACGGCCCGGGTGCCAATGCGCAGGGAAATACGGCCGTCTTGCGGCAAACGGCGCTCGGCAATGTCGAGTTCCGCCATGATCTTCAGGCGACTAATCAAGGCCGCGTGCAACGCACGATTGGGTTGCACCACCTCGCGCAGACTGCCGTCCACCCGAAAGCGCACGCTGGAGTGGCGCTCGTAGGGCTCGATGTGGATGTCGCTGGCGCCGTCCCGCGCGGCCTGGGTCAACAAAGCGTTGAGCATGCGAATGATGGGCGCGTCGTCTGAGGTTTCCAACAAGTCCTCGATGGCGGGCAAGTCTTGCATCATGCGGGTCAAGTCGGCCGCACTTTGCACCTCGCTGACCACGGCTGCCGCGCTGGACTCACCCTGTGCGTAGGCGGCGCTGATGCGTTGAATGAGCGCCTGCTGTGGCAAGGGCAACACGTGGGCCACCGGGTATTTGCGCATCACCTCGCTCACCGCGCTGGCGCCGGAGTCCGGGTGCAGGCACAGCGTCAGTTCATCCGCCTGCTCTTCCAGCAGCAACTGGTGGGTACGGGCAAAGGCGTAGGGCAGCGGGTAACGCATGGCGGTCGGGTGTCGATGTCGGTGTCAGGGCTTGGGAACAATCACGACCGCAGGGTCAGCGGCGGCAGGTGTCAGGTCATTGGCCATGGTCGGCGGTTTGGTTGCCAGCGCGGGCAGAATGGCCGCTTCGTTGATGCGCAAGACACTGCTGGGCAGGGGCTGACTGTCTCGCTGGCCGCTGCGCATCATGTCGTAACGGTCCACGGACAGACGCTCGGTGGCACCGGCGTCACGCACCACCACGGGGCGTAAAAAGACCATGAGATTGGTTTTTTTGCGCGAGCGCGCCTCACTTTTAAACAGGTTGCCAAAGAAGGGCACGTCACCCAGGCCGGGCACTTTTTCTTGGTTGCCGGAGTATTCGTCTTGCAGCAAGCCCCCCAGCACCACGATGTTGCCGTCTTCCACCAACACGGTGGACTCGATGGTGCGCTTGTTGGTGGTGGGGCCGTTGGTGGCATTCACGGTGGACGCCAACACGTTGGAGACCTCTTGGTAAATCACCAGTTTGACGGTGCCGTTTTCACTGATCTGGGGCTTCACCTTCAGCGTTAAGCCCACGTCTTTGCGTTCAATGGTTTGAAAGGGGTTCACCGTGTTCGCAGTGCCGCCGGTGTTGGTGAACTGGCCGGTGAGAAAGGGCACGTTTTGGCCAATGACGATTTTGGCCTCTTCGTTGTCCAAGGTGAGCAAATTGGGCGTGGACAAGACGTTGCCCGAGCCCGAGTCTTCCAGAAACCGGGCCAAGAATCCCAGCACGTACACCCCGTTGGTCTGGTGGGCCACGCCCAAATTGATGCCGCGCGGCACAGCGGGCGTACCGGCGGCAATGGAGGTGGACAAGTTGATGATGTTGCCCACTGTTTTACCAAAATTGGTGCCCAGCAAACCAATATTGCTGCTGCCCGCATTGCCCAACGCGCCCTGCCACTGAATGCCAAACTCTGCCGCTTGGTCGGCGCTGACCTCGGCAATCAGGCTTTCCACAAACACTTGTGCGCGACGCGTGTCCAACTGGTCAATGACCGCGCGCAGCTGGCGGTATTGCGGCTCGGGCGCGGTGATGATGAGGGAGTTGGTGGGCGTGTCGGCCTGCACCTGACCGCCCGAGGTGGCGGCTGGGGTTGCTGGCGCGCCCGCCCCTGCGGCACCCGAGATCCCTGCCGTGGCCGATGCGGGACGAGACGCCTCTCCGGCCATGGCGGCGCGCAGCGTGGCTGCCAGCTTGGTGGCGTCGGCATTTTTGAGGTACACCACGTGAATATTGCCGGTGGCCGCACCACTGCCGGGTGCGGCCGGCTGGTCCAGTTTGTCCACCAGCGACTTCACCAGCGCCACACGGGCTGGGTTGGCTGCTCGCAGAATCAAGGCGTTCGAGCGCGGCTCGGCCATCAACGTAGTTTTGAACGAGGTGTCCGACTGCCCCGGCACCCCAGGGCCTGCCGCGCCAGAGGAGTCAACCAACCTCAGCACCAGCGGGGCCAGATCGGCCGCAATGGCGTGTTTCAGCGGAATCACTTCCACATCGGTGGCGTTGGAGACATCCATGGCGGCAATGATGCGGGCCATGCGGCGCAGGTTGTCCGCGTAGTCGGTGATCACCAGCGAGTTGTTGCCGGGGTTCACGTTGATGGTGTTGTTGGGGCTGATCAGCGGGCGCAGCACCGGCACCAGGTTGTTGGCCGACTCAAAGTTGAGGCGAAAAATTTGTGTCGTGATTTGGTTGCCCACGGCACCGCCCAGCGGGTTATCGCTCACGGTGACGGCACCGCTTTGCAACTTGGCATCGGCCTCAGGAACCACCTTGTACAGCCCCGCGGACTCGACCATGGTGAAGCCTTGCAGTCGCAATGCGGCCAAAAACTGGTTCATGGCCACCGTGGGCGACACGGGTTTTTCAGTGACCAGCGTGACCGTGCCCTTCACCCGGGGGTCCACCACCACGTTGGCCCCCGAAATGGTGGCCATGGTGCGGGCCACAGCGTCAATGTCCGCATTGCTGAAATTCAAGGTGATAGGTTCACCGCGCTTGACCACACTCTCTGTGCGCGTCTGCGCCAAAGAATTTAAAGGAAAAAGGGTGCTAGCCCCCGTCAGTAGTGCGGTAACAGCTATGAAAATAATAGTGTTTTTAACGTCCTGCGCCGGAGAGGTTGGCGTGCGAAATCTCATAGGGTTCAGCCCAAGGTGATGACAGAGCGCGCGCCGTCGCGTCGCCCCACAATGTTCAAAAGATTGGACAAGGCTTCTTGCCGGTCCGGGGCGGCGCGGGCCTCGCCTTGAAAGCGCAGTCGGCTGCCCACCCATTGGCCTTGGCCCGACAGCAACAAACTGCCTTCCAAGGTTTCCAGCGAAAACCCAGGGGCGTCTCCGCCCTGCAAAATTAAGCGGTAGCTGCCCATGGGTTTGAGCGTTGATAAGCGCGACGACATGTTTTGGGCGTCGAGTTGCGCGCGGCCAGTGAACTGCGTGCGCCCGGCGGCCCACTCCAGTAC
>JAGODZ010000052.1 GCA_017997975.1 Rhodoferax sp. | reverse complement strand
GACGAAAATACCGCGTTTCGCGTTTGAGAAGTTTCCAGCGGCCGATAGCCGTTTAACGACGCAAATGAAGTCCGTGGGCGAAGTCATGGCGATGGGCCGGACCTTTCAGGAGTCGTTCCAAAAAGCGCTGCGCGGACTCGAAGTCGGTGTCGACGGCATGAACGAGAAGACGCAAGACCGAGAGTTGCTAGAGCGCGAGTTGGGTCAACCCGGCCCTGACCGCATCTGGTATGTGGGTGATGCGTTTGCGGCGGGTTGGAGCGTTGACGAAGTTTTTGCTTTGACCAAAATCGACCCTTGGTTTTTAGTTCAGATCGAGCAAATCGTCAAAATTGAGCTGGAGTTGGAAACAACGACCCTCGATGCGATTGATGCGACGACGTTGCGCGCTCTGAAGCAAAAAGGGTTCTCAGACCGCCGCTTGGCCAAGCAGCTCAAGACGACCGACACGGTGATTCGCGAGAAACGTCGCGCCTTGGGTGTGCGTCCTGTTTACAAGCGTGTGGATACCTGTGCGGCTGAGTTTGCAAGCAACACGGCGTACATGTACTCGACCTACGAGGCCGAGAACAGTGAGTGCGAAGCCGCACCCACGGACAAGAAGAAGATCATGGTGCTGGGGGGAGGGCCCAACCGAATTGGGCAAGGCATTGAGTTTGACTACTGCTGTGTGCACGCCGCGTTGGCGCTGCGTGAAGATGGATACGAGACCATCATGGTCAACTGCAACCCCGAGACCGTCTCCACCGACTACGACACCTCTGATCGTTTGTATTTCGAGCCACTGACGCTGGAAGACGTGCTTGAAATCGTGGACAAAGAAAAACCGTTTGGCGTGATCGTGCAATACGGCGGCCAAACGCCTTTGAAGCTGGCGTTGGACTTGGAGGCCAATGGCGTGCCCATCATTGGCACCTCTCCGGACATGATTGACGCGGCTGAAGACCGTGAACGTTTTCAAAAATTGCTGCATGAGCTGAAGCTGCTTCAGCCGCCGAATGCTACCGCCCGCACAGAGCCCGAGGCGCTGGAAAAAGCTGCCGCCCTGGGTTACCCCTTGGTCGTGCGCCCCAGCTATGTGCTGGGCGGCCGTGCCATGGAAGTGGTTCATGAGCAGCGGGATTTGGAACGTTACATGCGCGAGGCCGTCAAGGTGAGCCATGACTCGCCCGTGCTGCTAGATCGTTTTTTGAATGATGCAATTGAATGCGATGTGGATTGCCTGCGCGATGCCGGTTCTGACGGGGTGGAGGGCCGTACCTTTATCGGTGGGGTCATGGAGCACATTGAACAAGCGGGCGTGCACAGCGGCGACTCCGCTTGCTCGTTGCCACCTTACAGCCTGAGCGCGGAAACCATTGCAGAGATCAAGCGCCAGACGGCGGCCATGGCCAAAGCCTTGAATGTGGTGGGTCTGATGAACGTTCAGTTCGCGATTCAAAATATTGACGGCAATGACGTGATTTACGTGTTGGAGGTCAATCCTCGCGCCTCGCGTACCGTGCCGTTCGTGTCCAAAGCCACAGGTATTCAACTGGCCAAAGTGGCCGCTCGTTGCATGGTGGGTCAGTCGCTGGCTTCGCAAGGCATTACCAAAGAGGTAACACCGCCCTATTTCAGCGTGAAAGAGGCGGTGTTCCCGTTCGTGAAGTTCCCAGGCGTTGACACGATTCTGGGGCCTGAAATGAAATCCACGGGTGAAGTCATGGGCGTGGGTAAAACGTTTGGCGAAGCCTTTGTGAAATCGCAAATGGGGGCCGGTACCAAGCTGCCCCGGTCGGGCTTGGTATTTATTTCAGTCAAAAACAACGACAAACCCAGTGCCATCGACGTGGCGCGGGCCTTGGTGGCGATGGGGTTTACGCTGGTGGCGACCCGGGGTACCGCCGCTGCAATTAATGCCGTTGGCATTCAATGCCAAGTAGTGAACAAGGTGGCCGAAGGTCGCCCTAATATTGTTGACATGATCAAGAATGATGAAATCGCTTTGGTGATCACCACGGTGGAGGAGCGTCGCAACGCCATTGCCGACTCCGGTTACATCCGCACCTCGGCGTTGCTGGCTCGCGTGACAACCTTCACCACCATTGCAGGCGCTGAGGCGGCCGTGGAGGGCATGCGGCACATGGATCACTTGGATGTGATCTCCGTGCAGGAAATGCATGCGCAGCTGGCGAATGCTTGATTGCCCGTTGACAATCGCGGCATAATGGCCCCCTGATGAAACCGCCGAACGGCAACGCTCGGCGGTTTCCTTTTGTACCTTCCAAAATTACAACGGAGCAGTTTGTGGCTACCTTACCTATCACCAAGCGCGGCGCTGAGTTGCTAAAAGCTGAGTTGCACAAACTCAAAACAGTGGACCGCCCTTGGGTCATCAACGCCATTGCTGAAGCGCGGGCACAGGGTGATTTGAGCGAAAACGCCGAATACGAAGTCGCCAAAGACCGCCAAGGCTTTATTGAAGGTCGAATTCAAGAGGTCGAAGGCAAGTTGTCAGCCTGCCAGATCATCGACCCTGCTGAGCTTCATGCCGAAGGCCGTGTCGTCTTCGGTGCCACGGTGCGGCTCCAAGATGAAGAGTCTGGCAAAGAAGTGACCTATCAAATCGTGGGTGAAGACGAAGCAGACATTAAATTGGGTTTGATCAACATCGGCAGCCCTATTGCACGCGCCCTCATCGGCAAATCGGAAGGTGATACGGCCGATGTGCAAGCGCCAGGCGGTGTTCGCCAGTACGAGGTGGTGGCGGTCAGCTACGTTTAAGGGTGAAAGAGCGACTTCCCCTTTGGATTGCTGCCTTTTGGTGGGGGAGTCTGACGACAGTCGGGTTTGTCGTGGTTCCCATGCTCTTTGCTAACCTGCCAACACCGGCAATGGCCGGAACAATGGCGGCTCAATTATTCGCGGCTCAAACCTGGGTCGCCATGGTGTGTGGGTTGTTGCTGTTGATGCACTCACAAGGAAATAGTGCTCAGCCCCATGTGGGACGTCCGCGAGCAGCTATGTTTTTTGTAGTGAGTGGAATGATGTTGGCGCTGTTGTCAGAATTTGCTGTGGCGCCAAAAATCGTAGCACGGGAGAACTTGGCGGTATGGCACAGCGTGGGCACACTGATGTATGCCTTGCAGTGGGTCTGTTCAGCCCTCAGTTTCTGGAAGCTGATGCCGACCACCAATCCTCGTCAGGTTTGACTGCGTTTTTTGATGCTGATTTGCTTGGGTTTGATGCGCTTTACCTGACCGCCTGCGGTGAGGCGTTGATTGCCAAGGACACGCAGCGTCTTCACCTCAGGGCGTTGACCGGCTTGTTTGCTGTACTTGAGGACCTTAACATCACGTGGGCCCGGCATGCGATTTTCATCAACCGTCTTTTCGCGTTCAGGTAGGGGGCGCCAAAGCACCAGCAATTTTCCAATGTGCTGAATGGGAGCCGCGTTGAGTTCATCAGTCAAGGTTTGAAACATGGCCTCGCGGGCCGCGCGATCATCCGAAAAAACCCGGATTTTGATCAGGCCGTGAGCGTTTAGAGCCAAGTCGGCTTCTTTTTTGACGGCATCAGTGAGGCCGTCACCACCAACCATCACCACGGGGTCCAGGTGATGTGCATCTGAGCGATGTTCTTTGCGTTGAGCAGGGGTCAATTGAATTTGAGGCATCCCCGTATTATCGGTTACGAAGGCAAAAATGAAATCTAGTACAAAAAGCAGCAAAGTCAATCGAGCGTGGCTGAATGATCACGTCAATGACACCTATGTCAAGTTGGCCAAGTTGGAGGGCTATCGTGCTCGGGCGGCTTACAAGTTGAAAGAAATCGACGAGAGTTTTGGGTTGATTAAGCCGGGACAATTGGTGGTGGACTTGGGTTCAACACCTGGGGCATGGAGTCAGTATGTTCGCCGCAAGATGTCGCCAAAAACAGCCACGGGTGGTGGCGCAGCGGTGGGTGCTTTGAACGGCACCATCATTGCGTTGGATATTTTGCCGATGGAGCCCATTGAAGGAGTGATTTTCCTGAAAGGGGATTTTCAAGAGGCCGATGTTCTGCAGCGATTAACGGATGCAATGCAGTCCCGCTTAGCCGATGTGGTGGTGTCTGACATGGCCCCTAACTTGTCTGGCATTGCCAGTGCGGACACGGCGCGAATTGAAAACTTGGTTGAATTGGCTTTGGAGTTTGTTCAAAGTCATTTAAAGCCACAGGGTGCGCTGGTGGTCAAAGTATTTCATGGGGCCGGATACGATACTTTGGTAAAACGCTTTCGGGAAACGTTTGTGCTGGTCAAGCCAATGAAGCCCAAGGCGTCACGAGACAAGTCGTCAGAAACCTTTCTTGTCGGCGTTGGTTTGAAATCTCATTGAATCCCGCACTCGGTTTATGGCCGAAAACCCTGTAGCTGCCGCTTTGCCCTCTTGAAACGCCTAAAATAAGTCTCAGTTATGTTCAATCTTCTAATTTGTGTTTGTATTGGAGCCTCGCTTGAATAATCAGTGGTTCTCGAAAATTGCCATCTGGCTTGTGATCGCTTTTGCGTTGTTCACTGTTTTCAAACAGTTTGATACGCGAGGGACGGCAGGCGCTGGCAATATGGGCTATTCCGACTTTTTGGAAGAGGTTCGCAACAACCGAATCAAGAGTGCCGTGATCCAAGAGGGGCAGGGCGGTACGGAAATCATCGCCCTCACCAGTGATGATCGCAAAGTCAAAACCACCGCCACTTATCTGGACCGTGGTTTGGTTGGCGACTTGATTGCCAATGATGTCAAGTTCGATGTGCGTCCTCGCGAAGAAGGTTCACTTTTGATGACGCTGTTGGTCAGCTGGGGCCCGATGTTGCTGTTGATTGGTGTGTGGGTCTACTTCATGCGTCAGATGCAAGGCGGAGGCAAAGGCGGCGCGTTTAGTTTTGGCAAGAGCAAAGCACGCATGTTGGATGAAAGCACCAACCAAGTGACGTTTGCGGACGTCGCCGGATGTGATGAAGCCAAAGAAGAGGTGAAAGAAGTCGTTGACTTCTTGAAAGATCCGTCTAAGTTCCAAAAGCTGGGCGGCCGCATTCCTCGTGGATTATTGTTAGTCGGACCTCCCGGTACGGGTAAAACATTGCTGGCCAAGGGCATTGCTGGCGAAGCGAAAGTGCCTTTCTTCTCGATTTCAGGCTCCGACTTCGTTGAGATGTTTGTTGGTGTGGGCGCGGCACGGGTCCGTGACATGTTTGACAACGCCAAGAAAAACGCGCCCTGCATTATTTTTATTGATGAAATTGATGCCGTAGGTCGCCAGCGTGGTGCCGGTGTCGGTGGCGGCAATGACGAGCGCGAGCAAACCTTGAATCAAATGCTGGTGGAGATGGACGGGTTTGAGACCAATGTGGGTGTGATTGTGGTGGCTGCTACCAACCGCCCTGACATTCTGGATGCTGCTTTGCTGCGTCCAGGCCGTTTTGATCGTCAGGTGTATGTCACCTTGCCCGATATTCGGGGTCGTGAGCAGATTTTGAACGTGCACATGCGCAAAGTGCCCTTGGGTCAAGACGTGAACGCTGGTGTGATTGCCCGGGGCACACCCGGCATGTCAGGTGCTGATTTGGCCAACCTCTGCAACGAAGCGGCCTTGATGGCTGCCCGGCGCAATGCCCGTACGGTCGAGATGCAAGACTTTGAGCGTGCCAAAGACAAAATCTTGATGGGCCCCGAGCGCAAGAGCATGGTGATGCCGGAAAGCGAACGCAAGAACACGGCCTACCATGAGTCGGGTCACGCGTTGATCGGTAAGTTGCTGGACAAATGTGACCCCGTGCACAAGGTCACCATCATTCCTCGGGGTCGCGCATTGGGTGTGACCATGAGTTTGCCTGCGCAGGATCGCTACAGCTACGACAGTGAATACATGTTGCACCAAATCAGCATGCTGTTTGGCGGTCGTATTGCTGAAGAAGTGTTCATGAACCAGATGACCACGGGTGCTAGCAACGATTTCGAGCGTGCAACGCACATTGCCCGTGACATGGTCACCCGCTATGGCATGACCGACGCCTTGGGCCCAATGGTGTATGCCGAGAACGAAGGTGAAGTCTTTTTGGGGCGTTCGGTGACTAAAACCACCAACATGAGCGAGCAGACCATGCAGAAGGTCGATTCTGAGGTGCGCCGCATCATCGATCAGCAGTACGCTTTGGCGAGAAAGCTGATTGAAGACAATAAAGACAAGATGCACGTCATGGCCAAGGCTTTGTTGGAGTGGGAGACCATTGACAGCGACCAGATTGACGACATCATGGCCGGTCGGGAACCGCGCCCTCCTAAAGATTGGTCACCTCGTGTGCCTTCCACTGGGGACGACAGTGGCAGTGGAGGTGCGCCGGCGGTGAAAACAGATGTTGCTCCGACGGTTGCCTGAAATAAACAGTGAAATAAAGAGACGGGGCTTTGGCCCCGTTTTGCTTTTTGGAGAAATGCTTTGCAGTGGATGACCAGTCGATTCAGCATTGATTTGCAGGTGCCAAAAATCATGGGAATCGTTAATGTCACGCCTGACTCTTTCACGGACGGGGGCCAATACGCCTCCACGGCTGCCGCAATAAGTCACTGTGAGAAGTTGATTCAAGAGGGTGCAGATATTTTGGATATTGGCGGCGAATCCACTCGCCCAGGTGCCACCCCTTTGTCCATTGACTGCGAATTGAGTCGCGTGCTGCCCGTGTTACGCGAGGCGGTGAAGATGGGGGTGCCGGTGTCGATTGATACGTACAAGCCTCACGTCATGCAAGCGGCCCTCGATTTGGGTGTGGACATCATTAACGATGTTTGGGCGCTTCGGTGGAGGGCAGAAGATCCTAGGCTCCATGCGTTGAATAGTGCAGAGGTGATCGCCGCTCACCCTGCTTGTGGGGTGTGTTTGATGCACATGCACCGAGAGCCAGTGAGCATGCAAGTGATGCCGATGGAGGGAGAGGTTACAAAGCAGGTGCTCGCGTTTTTGCAGGTCGTGACGTCTGATTTGTGTGCACTGGGGGTCAGCCCCGCGCGAATGGTCGTGGACCCGGGCATTGGATTCGGTAAAACGGTGGCTCAGAATTTTGAGCTGCTTGCAAGACAGCGAAACCTGCTTGAATGTGGCTACCCTCTGGTCGCGGGCTGGTCTCGCAAGTCTTCCCTAGCGGCTGTGATCGGTGACCCGCTTGCCAATAACCAAGAATTTCAATCTCACCCGCGCATGGTGGCCAGTGTTGCGGCGGCGGTGCTGGCGATAGAGCGTGGTGCGAGTGTGGTTCGGGTTCACGATGTGCGCGAAACAGCGCAGGCATTGAAGGTCCTTCAAGCGCTACAGTAAGCAGCAACGATTCAATTATTTCAATCACGGGAGAGACAGCATGGGCAGACGATTTTTTGGAACAGACGGTATTCGCGGCACCGTGGGTCAAGCCCCCATCACGCCTGATTTTGTGTTGCGACTCGCGCATGCGGTGGGTCGTGTTCTCAAGCGAACCGAGGAACGCCCCACGGTCTTGATCGGTAAAGACACGCGAATTTCGGGCTACATGCTGGAGAGTGCCCTAGAAAGTGGGTTTAACTCGGCCGGTGTCGATGTGGTTTTGCTGGGCCCCCTGCCCACGCCCGGCGTTGCTTACTTGACCCGAGCGCAGCGTGCCTCGTTGGGTGTGGTGATCAGCGCGAGTCACAACGCCTTTGCGGACAACGGCATCAAATTTTTTAGCGCCCATGGAACCAAATTGTCTGATGCGTGGGAGCTGGATGTGGAGGCTGCGTTAGATGAGCCCCCAGTGTGGGCTGATTCAGCGAGTCTAGGTAAAACTCGCCGTTTAGACGATGCAGCGGGCCGTTATATTGAATTCTGCAAAAGCACATTTGCGACCGAGCTAACTTTGAAAGGCGTGAAAATTGTGGTGGATGCCGCCCATGGTGCCGCCTACCAAGTGGCACCCATGGTGTTTCATGAGTTGGGCGCTGAAGTGATTTCGATCGGCTGCGAACCCGACGGCCTCAATATCAATGAAAAGGTGGGGGCCACCCACCCCGAGGCCTTGGTGGCTGCGGTGCGGGAGCACGGTGCAAACTACGGCATTGCGTTAGACGGTGATGCGGATCGTTTGCAGCTGGTTGACTCAACGGGTCGATTGTTCAATGGCGATGAGATTTTGTATTTGATGGTCAAAGAGCGTTTGTCTCGCAATGGAGGTGCCCCAAGCCAACGAGCCAACGAGCATGTCCCGGGCGTAGTGGGCACTTTGATGACGAATATGGCGGTGGAACTGGCGTTGAGGTCACTTGGCGTGGAGTTGGTTCGTGCCAAAGTGGGAGACCGCTATGTGCTGGAAGAGTTGGAGAAGCGCGGTTGGCTGCTGGGTGGAGAAGGTTCGGGGCATCTGCTGGCGTTGGACAAACACACGACCGGTGATGGCCTGGTGTCTGCGCTGCAGGTGCTACAGGCCTGCGTTCGCAGTGGCCAAACCTTGGCGCAATTGCTGTCCGATATGACCTTGTTTCCGCAAACACTGATCAATATTCGCCTCCAGCCGGGTCAAAATTGGCAGGCCAGTGCCAACCTAGCGGATGTAAGCCGTTCGGTCGATCTCGAATTGGGGGATAACGGGCGTGTCTTGATTCGGGCCAGTGGCACTGAGCCCTTGGTGCGAGTGATGGTGGAGGCGAGAGACCCTGACCAAGCACAGCGTTGCGCGCAGCGTATTGCCGACACGATCAATGCTTGATACCGCAAAGGCTTGTTATGAATTCACCTGTGACGGTGCGCGTTTGCCGTGCTGATTACGCCGATCCCCTGCACGCAGCGGCCTTGGTCAGTGTGCTGGATGCCTATGCCCAAGACCCCATGGGGGGAGGCGAGGCGCTCAGTGACTTTGCCAAAGCGCACCTGGTTGCTGCCCTCTCTGCTCGACCTCAGGCCTACAGCGTATTGGCTTTCGCGCAGACGCAAGGTGATGCACTGGAGCGACCCGTTGGCTTGGTGAATTGCATAGAGGGTTTCTCAACGTTTGCGTGCCAGCCACTGGTCAACGTTCATGATGTGGCCGTGCTGTCCGACTCCCGGGGGCAAGGTGTCGGTGAAAAAATGCTGGTTTTGGCGGAAGCCATTGCACGGGAGCGTGGGGCCTGCAAGATGACCCTGGAAGTGTTGCAAGGCAATGCCAGCGCGGCAAGACTTTACCGGCGTGTTGGTTTCGACCATTACCAATTGGACCCCAGCATGGGACAGGCGCAGTTCATGCAGAAATGGCTAACTGACGCGGCCTAACATGTGAAGACTGTCGCGACCTGAATGGCTTGGTGTTGCATTCTTACTATTAAAATGATA
Source organism: Rhodoferax sp. (assembly GCA_017997975.1). Lineage (GTDB taxonomy): Bacteria > Pseudomonadota > Gammaproteobacteria > Burkholderiales > Burkholderiaceae_C > Rhodoferax. The sequence goes on along the minus strand of JAGODZ010000052.1, from coordinate 6,880 downwards.
GCTACTAGCGAAGACAGATCAAGGGTTAGAGCCTTCTATTTCATATAAGTTTGACGAGAGGGTTTCTTGGGTTATCATGGTAAGTAATTAGTTACTCACCATATGACTTCACCTGAAACTGACACTGCAGTCGCCACTCGATTGCCCACCGAGGCCCGGCAGGCCGAGATCATTGCTGCTGCTTTGCGGTTAGCGCAAGAGCGCAGTCCGGCGCTGATCACCACGGCCGACTTGGCCACTGCGGTGGGTTTAAGTCAAGGCGCACTTTTTAAACACTTCAACTCCAAAGACGCTGTTTGGTTGGCTGCCATTGGCTGGGTGAGTGATCACTTGTTGGCGCAGCTGTCGTCCGCTGCCGAGCAGGCGACTGGCCCTATTGATGCCTTGCAACGGGTGTTTGATGCGCACCTGGTGTTTTACATGCGTCATCCCGGCGTGCCCCGGGTGATCTTTCAAGAGTTGCAACGACCCTCCGATTCCGCCATCAAACAGCGGGTCAGGGAGATGTTGCAGTCCTACCGGCTTTTGTTACTGAATCTGCTGCAAGCGGCCAAAGAGTCGGGTGAGGTGTCACCTGACTTGGATGCGCCCGCCGCAGCCACTTTATTTGTGGGTCTGGTCCAGGGCTTGGTCATGCAATCCATGCTCAGTGGCGAGGTGGCTCAGATGGCTGTGAGCGGCCCCGGTGTCTTTAAGCTTTTTTTACGCGCGATTGCGCCGCCCCTATGAAACTTCAACGACCAACCTTTAAAGTGATTCTCCTGGCTGTGGCGGGCGTTGTGCTCGTTAGCGGCGTGGTGTATTTGTTGCGAACCTCGGGACCCCTGGCACCAGTGAAGGTGACTGTCGTATCGGCGCAAATGGGGGTGGTGTCTCCCACGCTGTTTGGCATTGGTGTGGTTGAGGCCCGACACAGCTACGCGGTGGGACCGACGGCATCGGGTCGAGTGCTGCGAATGTGGGTCGATGTGGGTGACCCCGTGAAAGCCGGGCAATTGTTGGCGGAGATGGACCCCGTGGACATGGATGCCCGTGTGCAGGCCTTGGATGCCGCCCTGGCCCGCGGCGGTAGTGCGATTGCAGCGGCCCAAGCCCAGTCTGCTGATGCGCTGGCCCGCTCCGAGTTGGCGGCCAACAACGCCGGCCGTTACCAAGACTTGGCAAGACAAGCCTTTGTCAGTGCCAGTGTGGCCCAAGCCAAAGACCAAGAAAACACCTCCGCTCAAGCCGCCGCCTCAGCGGCGCGGTCCAGCGTGAGCGCTGCACAGCAAGACTTAAAGCGCGTGCAGGCCGAGCGCGCTGGGCTGGTTCAGCAGCGACACAACCTAAACCTTTTGGCGACACAAGACGGGGTGGTGGTGTCCCGCGATGCAGAGCCCGGAAGCACCGTGGTGGCCGGACAGTCGGTGTTCAAGTTGGTTGATCCTGCCAGTTTGTGGGTTAAAACCCGCTTTGATCAAGGGCGTTCCGCGGGCCTCGCGGCTGGTTTGGGGGCTGACATCGTCTTGCGGTCACTCCCTGGCGCCTCTCAACCAGGTCAAGTGGCGCGTGTGGAGTTGCAAAGTGACAGCGTGACAGAAGAGCGTGTCGCCCAGATCACCTTTAACGCCAAACCTGCCGGCCTGACTTTGGGAGAGTTGGCCGAGGTGACGCTCCAGTTGCCGCCCAGCGCACCCGCGCTGCTGGTGCCCAATGCCGCTATTCAACGCCAAAGTGGGAATGTTGGCGTCTGGGGCTTGGAAGACGACCAGCTGAAATGGTTGCCCGTGCGCGTGGGGCAGCACAGCCTAGAGGGTCAGGTTCAGGTGCTGGAGGGCTTGAAAGAGGGGCAGCGCGTCGTTGTTTATAGTGCCAAGGCTTTAACGCAGACCAGCCGGGTCAAAGTGGTCACCAGCTTGGTGTCAGAGCAGCCATGATCAGCCTCGCCGGTCGTGACATCCTGCACTCTTGGACCAAGTTTGTGTTCACGGGCATTGGTTTGGGGCTGTTGATCGGGGTCACGCTGACCATGGCCGGGGTGTACCGCGGCATGGTGGATGACGCCCGCGTGCTGCTGACCAACAGCCGCGCCGATTTGTGGGTGGTGCAAAAAGACACGCAAGGGCCGTACGCCGAAGCGTCTAGCTTGCGCGATGACGTGGTGCGCTCAGTACTGGGCATGCCAGGTGTCGCCCAAGCGGCCAACGTGACCTACTTCACGATGCAAGTGCGTGCCAGTGGCCGCGATGTGCGCGCTATGGTGGTCGGCATTGAATCCGGTCAACCCGGTGAGCCGGGTTATTTGATTGCTGGGCGGCACTTGACGCGCAGCCACTATGAGGCCGTGGTGGATATCAAGACGGGATTTCGCTTGGGGGAGCGTATCAAGATTCGCCGCCATGACTACACCGTGGTCGGGTTGACACAGCGCATGGTGTCCTCAGGGGGCGACCCCATGGTCTTTATTCCGCTGGCCGACGCCCAAGAGGCACAGTTCTTAAAGGACAACGACGCCATCGTGAATGACCGCGCTCGCAACGCCGCCAACCCAGCCTTCAACCGCCCCGGGGTGTCTGGTTTGCTGGAAGCCGTGCAAGCGGCTCAAAGTAGCAACCACAACGTCAACGCGGTGCTGGTGCAAACGCAAACCGGTTTGAGCGCACAGCAGGTGGCTGATCCCATTCGCCGCTGGAAACATCTCGCGGTGTTCACGCGTGCCGAGATGGAAGATATTTTGGTGGTCAAGCTCATTGCCAATTCGGCTCGGCAAATTGGCATGTTTCTGGTCATTTTGGCCATTGTGAGCGCCGCCATTGTGGCGTTCATTATTTACACCATGACGCTGGGCAAGCTGCGTGAAATTGCGGTGCTGAAACTGATTGGCACCCGCAACCGCACCATTGCCGGAATGATTTTGCAGCAGGCCTTGGGCTTGGGCGTGATTGGCTTTTTGGTCGGAAAAGTTGCGGCGACCGTGTGGGCGCCTGCGTTTCCTAAGTATGTGTTGCTGGAAACGGGTGACGCCGTGACCGGCTTTGTGGCCGTCATGCTGATCTGCGCACTGGCCAGCACGCTGGCGATTCGGGCGGCGCTGCGGGTGGACCCAGCGGCGGCCATCGGGTAGGACAAAGTATGAGTGAATTGGGCATTCGCATTGAAGGTTTGAGCAAACGCTATGGCGAGGGTGCAGCGGCGGTGGACGCGCTCAAAGACGTGAACATGAGCGTGAAACCCGGTGAAGTGGTGGGCCTGATCGGCCCCTCGGGCTCAGGGAAAAGCACCTTACTGAAGTGTTTGGGGGCCGTGATTGAACCCACAGCGGGGCGCATGATCTTGGGGAGCGAGACGATTTTTGACAATGGCTGGATCTTGTCCGACCTGCGCGCTCTGCGCCGCGATCGCATTGGTTTTGTGTTTCAGGCCCCTTACCTGATTCCCTTCTTGGACGTGACTGACAACGTGGCGCTCTTGCCCATGTTGGCGGGGCAGTCCAATGCCAAATCCAGAGCGCGTGCGCTGGAGTTGTTGACTGCACTGGATGTCGCGCACCGCGCCAAAGCCAACCCGTCGGCGCTGTCGGGTGGTGAGCAGCAGCGCGTCTCCATTGCCCGTGCTCTGGCCAACCAACCGCCTGTGATTTTGGCGGATGAACCCACCGCACCGTTAGACAGTGAGCGCGCGCTGGCCGTGATGCGCATTCTCAACCAGATGGCGCAGCAATTTCGCACCGCCATCATCGTGGTCACACATGACGAAAAAATCATCCCCACCTTCAAGCGGATTTATCACATTCGCGATGGCCGAACCTACGAGGAGGCTGGTGAGGGCAGGGCATTGTGAAGAATTTGTATTGCTGGTCCGAAATGGATAAACCATGACATCACAATCACTTTTGAGGTTATTGAGCGGTGTTGCCATAGCCTTTGGTGCCGTCACGGTTTTCAGTGGTGGACGCGCTCTCTTTGGTGATGTGCTTGAACGCGCCAGTGTGGGCAATGCTGTTGATTTTGTTTTGTGGTTCAACTTCATCGCCGGATTTTTCTACATGCTGGCCGGCTTTGCACTTTTCAGACGCTGGCGCTGTGGGGTGTGGCTGGCGACGCTTTTGGCCGTCAGTACGGCATTGGTGGCAGGGGCCTTTGGCATTCATGTGGCTGGTGGTGGTGCGTATGAAATGCGCACGGTGGGTGCACTGGCGCTTCGCGTGTCTTTCTGGGTCTTGTTCAGCGTATTCGCATGGCGGCAGTCCGCTTCGATAAAATAGAGCCAATCTCTGAGGAGGGACGAATGAACTGGCTCAAACAATTGCCTGGCTACCGCCGCACACCCTATGGTAGGGAGTGGCGGGTGCTTCGGATGATGCCCACCGTTGGCGTGGCTGGCACCTTGCTCCCCGGACTTATGGCGTTGTCCACACGTTGGTGGATGACTGGCGACAACGCTGCAGAGTTGGCCCGACAAATACAACTCTTTGATTTTGTGATGCTCGGGCTGGTTATTTTTATTTGGACGCTGATTCTGACGGTGAGCATCGGCTGCGTCATCGTCTGGTTAATGAAAGGCCCCGCTTATGTTGCCGATGGCTACGACGTCTCCCACAGCGACCATCCCAAACCCTGATCACCCCGAGCCTCGGCTGGCCGGCGATCTGGCGGTCTGGATCATCATCATGGCGGAGTTGTTGACCTTCGGCATCCTGTTTTTGTCCTATGCCTTTGCACGGTCGCTCAACGTGGCGTTGTTCAACGAATCTCAGCGCACGCTCGACTTGAATTCGGGTGCTTTCAATACCGTTCTGCTCATCACCGGCAGTTGGTGTGTGGCCAGCGCGGTTCATGCTGTGCGGGCTGACAGAAGTGTGGCTGGCGCGCGGTGGTTGGTACTGGCACTGGTCTGCGGTTCAGGTTTTGTGGCCATCAAAATGCATGAGTTTGCCGGCAAAATTGAAGCGGGCATCGACTTATCGACGAACACGTTTTACATGTTCTACATCTTGCTGACGGCGTTCCATTTCTTTCATGTCATTTTTGGCATGGTGTTTTTGCTCATCTTGTGGTTCAAAACCCGCCAAGGTGCCTACGGCAGTCATGATTACCACGCCCTAGAAAGCGGGGCAGCGTTCTGGCACATGGTCGATTTGTTGTGGATCGTGTTGTTTCCCCTTGTTTATGTCATGCGCTGAACAGTCCGTTATGTTCTCTATTCCTATCAATCGAATCTGGATCGCCCTTCTGGCGGCCACGGGCATCACCTATTGGTTGGGTGAAACCGGTGTGACCGGACAACTCGGCATGGTTCCGGTGCTGGTCACGCTGACGATGTCGCTTGTGAAAGGGCTGTGGGTGATTTACGACTTCATGGAGTTGCGACATGCCCCTCGCCTGTGGCGGTGGCTGGTTTGCGGCTGGTTGTTTTTTGTTATCGCCATGATCGCGTTGGCGTATTGGCTCGGGCTCCATTAAGTGGAGGCCCAAGCCTTTAACGTCGCTAGCAGCCTGTCGGGCTTAGGTCGTCGAAAGCGAAAATCGGCCCCAGCGCCGACTAGTTTTTGACGATTTCGCAGCCCAATATCTGGATATTGGGTAAGAAAGCGGCGAAAAATAGCCCGCTGCGGTCGATTTGCAGCCGACGATTCCTAAGCCCGACAGGCTGCTAGGCCCCGCCAGAATGAAACCCTTGCGTGCGGGCGTGCTGCAGGGGGTTAAGCCGCCGCAATCATCGTGTCCCAAGCGTTAAGTGCTTCGGCGGCGTACATCAGCGCGGGTCCACCTCCCATATAGACCGAAACGCTGAGCATTTCATCCAACTCTTCGCGGGTACAACCCAGCTTGATCAACGCCTTGACGTGAAAACCGATGCAGCCAGAGCAGTGCTGTGTTACGGCAATGCCCATGGCAATCAACTCTTTGTTTTTCGCGCTGATGGCACCCTCGGCCATGGCGGCCCGGGAAAGTTGCCCAAAACCCTGCATCGCTTCGGACTGAGTCTTGCGAAAAGGGGCAAGGCTGGTGTTGATGTCTTGCATCAGTCCGGTGTGGTCAAACGTGCTCATCGTGAATCTTTCAAAAAAAGTGGGACACTGGGTGAGTCTATCGGGTGCTGTTGGTTGGCCACCGAAATAAAGCCGTTGCGTTGTTCTAGCTCAAATCATCGTCTGCCTTGACGCTTTCGAGAACACGCTGGTGTGTCAAGCTGCTAGCCGGTTCACCTGGTTTCCCGAACTTCACTTTGTCATAAGCAAATGCAACCGGGTTGGGTCAAAGAAAGTATTTGCGCTTGAGGCGCGCTCAGGCGTTAGATCAACAAGCGATGGCGTTTTAAGGTCCGCTGGCCACTCTTTGCCGTTGGCAATGGTTGTCTATAAGCAATGACCCAAGCCGTCCATTTTCTGTCGATTGGGCTGGCCCAAGGTATTGCCCACAATCTTCAATGACTACCTCTCAGAAGTTGTTACGTATTTATAAGGAAATGGGCCTCTAGCCCATACAGAGCCTGCGCAATCAGCTATCGTAAGCATAGCGTTTTAGTCTTGAGAAGACGTTAGAACACAATGGTTAACACGGGGTAATTTTTTGCTCGATCGGTTCTGAGACCGAACAAAAGCGTATTCAGAGGCTCAACCCACCTCAGAATCCCGCCTCACGCACTGCGATTGAGGCGACGCGTTGGAAAAACTGCCACGCGGGGCTGCGGCGTGTGCCATCAATCGTGACATGACCCCGAGTTTCGTGGTGTTCTGCCAACGGTTCATTCAAAGCCAGACGGACACGGTACAAGGCATCTACGGGTACCCCTAGGCGCTCACCGCGTTGGGTGGCTAGTGGCCCCCCGTGGGTCGCGTCCAGCATGGGGTAGGACAGCTTGGTGACCCGGGTCGAATCAATATCCACCACCGTGGCGG
>JAGODZ010000237.1 GCA_017997975.1 Rhodoferax sp. | reverse complement strand
TGTCGGAATCGGCGGTGGCTTCGGCTGCGTCGGCGCGCAGCTCGGTGATGGCCGTATCCAGCGCATTTTTCTTTTGAATCAGCACCACGGCCAAGTCATCTTGGTTGGTGGCCAAGGCGGCCTCCAAGTCGGCAGCAACGGCGGCCAGCTCGCGTTCACTGGTACTCAGGCGCGCGGCAATCTCTTGTCGGCGGGCAATGATGGAGCCGGTGGCCGCCTTGAGCTGGGTGTATTTTTGAATCATCGACGCAATGGCGTTCTGGTAGGCAATTTCGGGGTGTTCCTTTTCAATGTCGGACACCCACAGTGAGATGAAGCCGGTCCACAGATTGCTGAGTCGGGCGAAGATTGCGTTGTTGGCCATGGGTTGCTCCTGATTGAAGACGAGTTGGGATGAGGGTCACGCCTTGACGGCGCGCGCGGCCTTTTGGGTCGCATTGGGGGGACTATGGGGGCGCGAAACGGACAGTGACGCCGACAGTTCCGGGGAATTGAGGTCAAAAGAAACCCCGGTGTCAAACTCGGCGGCCACTTCTTCGGCAATGCGCAGGCGGTCCAGCGACTCTTCGAGCTTGCTGCCCATGTCGGTGGAGTAGGGCGAGGTGATGACGAGTTGGTACACCTCTTCCATTTTGTCGGGCATGGCCAGCAAAGTGGCCTCCAGCGCGCTGCGGCGCACGGCCAGGCGGCGCGAGCGTTGCATGGCCTCGGTGTACTGCGCCAGCGCGGTGCGCAACTGACGCTCTTCGTCCTCGGGCAAGGACGGGCTTTGCAACTGTGCCTGAAGGCTGGCGATGCGCTTCACCACCGTGTCTTCGGTGGCGTGGTCTTTGCGCTGGCGCAGCGACAGGTTCACAGCGCTTAAGCCCAGGTAGTCCACTGTCAGGTCTTCCAGCTTGTCCACATCGGAATAGGTGAGGGTGGTGCGGCTGTCGTTGGCGGTTTGGTACAGGGACAGCACGCGCTGGCGCATGTGTTGGTAGCTGGCCAGCGCGTCGGTGCCGCCCAAATTGGCCAGCTCGGTCAACAGGCTCTCCCGCCGCGCGTTGCGCACGGTGTGGTGGTGCTCGCGGTCCGCCCAGGCCTTGAAGGAGGGCAGCTCAGGCACGGCCAGCGCGGCCAGCACCTCGGTGCCCAAGGCCACCACGCTCACCAAGGCTAAGCCCGCCCAGCCAAAGGGAATGGAGGCAAAAATGGCGGTGCAGCCCGCCACCAGCAAGGCCACGCGGTTGTAGGGATGCCGTAAAAAGGCACCGAGGTAGGAGGGCCGCTCGTTCACGCTATTGGGAGAACCGGGTCCAGATCTGCGCCATGTCCTGCTGGTCCTGCTCGCTCAGGATCGGGATTGGGGAGGAGCGACTAAGCGCCGCCGTGCTGGGCACCACGGCGGGGTTGGACTTGATGCGCTCGCTCATGAACTCGCCCGCCTTCAGGTTGGCATTGGCAAAACCGACCGTGTTGGAGATTTTGGCAATCACTTGCGGGCGCATCAGGTAGTCAATGAACAAATGCGCTTCGCGCCGGTTCTTGGCGTTGGCAGGCACGGCCATGGCATCAATGGCCAGCAAGCCACCTTCGGCAGGCACCCGGTATTCCACGTTGCCATGGGATTTGGTTTGCGCCTGCACGGCATCGCCCGAGAAGCCAATGGCCACACACAGCTTGCCGGTGGCCATCATGTCAATGAACTGGTCGGTGGGGATGACCTTCACGATGCCCCTTAGTCGGTCCAGCACTTGCGCGGCGGCGTTGCTCGACGTTTTGCCATTCCATTTGGCTTGTCCGCCCGCCATGGCCGCCAAGGGAATCACGTCGGAGGCCGAATCCACCATGCCCACGCCACAGGACTGAAAGCGCCGGGCGGTCTCTGGGTCAAACACATTGGTCAGCGAATCCATGGCGTGGCCGGGGTAGGCGCGCGCGGTGAGTTTGGGGTTCCAGGCAATGCCAACCGTGTACCACATGTAAGGCAGGCTGTAGGCACCGTCCTTGTCCCACGCGCGCAGGGTGGCGTCCACCCGGGGGTCGATGTTGTCCAGGTTTTTAAGGCTGGCTTTGTCCAGCTTGCCCAGCAGCCCCTTGGCCGCCATGGCAGGCACGACATTGGCGGTGGGAAACACCACGTCATACGGTGTGCCGCCGGCGCCCAACTTGTCTTGCAAGTCGTCGTTGCTGGCGAAGATGTCGTAAATCACCCGAATGCCGTATTCCTTCTCAAAGTCTTGCAGCACGCTGGGTTCAATGTAGTCAGACCAGTTGAGAAGGCGCACGGTGGCTTTGGCCCCCGCGCCCACGCCGTTGACGGCGCGGCGCAGGTTCATCAGCACGGTGGCGGTGATCAGGCCGTCCACGGACACGTTTTGCGACTCTTGAAACGCTTCGGTGGCGACTTGGGTTTGCGGGCCAAAGGTGCCATCCAGCGGCCCGGCGTTAAAACCCAGTTTGCCCAACAAAATTTGCGCTTCACGCAGGCCAGCCGCATCCACCAATTTCTCACGGCCCTTGTAATTGCCGCTCGACCAGTTTTGGGTTTGCCAAATGACGCGGCGAATCGAGTTCAACAGCGCGTCGCTGACTTGATTCGTCGGGGCCAAGCCGTTTTGCACCGAGAAATTGCGAATCGCCTCCAGCGTGGCGGGTGTCAAGGTGCCGCTGGGGGATTCGCGGAACAGTCCCATGCGGGCCAATAAACGCTGCGCGGTCTCCACCTTGGCATGGCGCGCGCCCGTGGTCTCTGCGGCCTCGGGCTTGGGTTTGGCGGTGCCAAACACAAAGCCCTGCGCCTGCGCGACGCCCATCATCAAGGTCGCGCTGGCCAACACGCTCAGCAGGGAAAGGGTATTGATTTTCATGGAAAAGTCCTTGTCAAACAGCGCTCGCAACCTATTGGCCCGAGGCAAAACAAATGGTGTTGCGCGACTGCGCCAACTGGAACAGGGCGGCGGCTTTGTCGTGGTTGGCGACCAGGCCGCCCTGGCCCTTGAGCGTCATCTCGCCCAGCAAGCAGGCGGCGCTGGCGTCACCACCTTGCACGGCTTGTTCCAAGTGAATGCGGGCTTGGGCTGGGTTGCCGCTTTCAAGCAGCTTGCGCCCGGCCTCGGCATTGTCGGCTGCGGTCATGCCGGAGGCTGAAGCCGGGGCCGTATTGGCAGGCAGGGGCGTGCTTTGGGGTCGCGTTGTCGCGGGCGCTTGGGTAGTGACAACCGCCGGAGCCGCTGGCGGCGTGGCCTGCACCGCCGGGGCCTCTGTCGTGGGGGGTGCCGTCCCCATCGCGTCTTGAACTTTTTCCTTGAGCCCCAGGTGCCACACAGCCGAGGCCATGGCACCGACCACGGCCAAGCCAATCAGGCCTTTGGAGAGAGGGGTCAAACTGGCCATGCTGTCATTCCTTCACAGGGGTTGCGGGGGTGCCAAACTGGGCGGCAAGACCTTGCAGGCGCTGGCCGACCTGGGCCAGCTCGGCCAGTTCCCGGGTGGTCTGCTCGGTGGCGGTTTGCAGGCTGGCCTCTTGCCCTGCGGTTTCCTGCGCGCTGCGGGCTATTTCTCGGTTGGCCAGGGCATCCAATTCGGCGATTTGTTGGCGGATGTCGCCCACCACTTTGTCCTGCCGGGCGGACACCGCCACGAGTCGGCTTTGGGTTTCGCGTGTCTGTTGTTGCAAGTTCAATTGGAGCTGCTCGGCGTGTTGCGCCAGTGCGCTGACCTTGGCCGCCGCGTCAGCCAACGGGTCGTCGATGGTCCAAGACTCGTCGGCAGCGTCCATGGCTCGAATGGCCATGAGTCGGGTGGCCTCGTCCATCGCGCTCAGGCCATCTAAGAGCCGCAGCAAACGTTCCGCCGGGTAAACCGCCGCCGGCACCCCCGCGTTGGCATAAATGGTGTCCAGATCAAGCGGTGCGCCGGTGGGTAGGGTGGGTTCAGACTTCGGGGCGGCTGGCGTTGATGCGGGCGGTGCAGGGCTTGGGTCGTCAGCCCGGGGCTGGCGCGTTGCCGCAGTTTCGTCTTTCCTGACCAGCCCGGCCTTTTCTAGAAAATCCAGCATTCCCTTCATCGCTTGCTCCGTTCCCTGAGTTGATGTGCCACGCCTGCCAACACGCGGTTGTTCGTCCATAGTCAATGGGGCAACCCCCTGCGCACAAAGCATGCGTTTCGCCGGGAACAGTTTAATGCCAATCCATGGGCGGGCGACTGACCCCTCGGATGCCCAAAACCACCACGGCCAGCGACAACCCCGCCACCACGCCACCCCATAACCAATAGGGCAATCCCAGCGCTGCGGCAATGAATGCGCTGTCGGACGGGTGCACAACCCCATCCACCACCGCGTGGGCTGAGAACATGTAGTCCAGATCGGTGAGCCACGACAAGCACAGCGTGAGCACCATCAAGAATCAACGCTGCGCTTCGTATGGACGTGGAGCGAAATTCAACAGATGCTCGGAAGGCGCGCTGGTGTCCGGGGTAGAAAAAGGGGGCCCTGCGGACAAGGCCGGACTGGAAGTGGGCGACGTGATTCGCAAGATGAATGGGCAAGCCGTGGTGTCCTCTGGCGACCTGCCTGCGGTGATCAGCCTCGCCGTCCCGGGTGAGAAAGTGCAGCTGGAGATTTGGCGCCAAGGTGAATCAAAAACCATCGAAGCCCTGTTGGGCAACGCCAACGAGAAGGCGACCGATGTGGCCAGCGCTGACCCCACCACGACCCAAGGCAAATTGGGTCTGGCGTTGCGTCCCTTGCAGCCCGATGAGCTGCGCGCCTCGGGCGTGTCCGCCGGGCTGTTGGTTCAGGATGCCCAAGGCGCTTCGGCCTACGCCGGTGTGCAAGGGGCGACCTGCTGCTGGCGGTCAACGGCCAGCCGGTGAGCAGTGTGGAGCAGGTGCGCTCGGTGGTGGCCAAATCGCAGAAGTCCGTGGCCCTGCTCATTCAGCGTGGTGAAGACAAGATTTTTGTACCGGTTCGTCTGGGGTAGGACTTACGCATTGATGCGCGCGTCGAATTCTGTTAAGCGCTCACCGAGAAGTCTTTCCGTAATCCGTTTAGCTATCCTCAGAGGCATTGAGTACGCAAGACTTACGGAAGAACTTTCCTTTA
>JAGODZ010000236.1 GCA_017997975.1 Rhodoferax sp. | reverse complement strand
GGGCCGTGCACGATGGCCACCACGTTCAAATACTCCCCGCGTCGAACGGGGTACTGCACCACATGCAAATGGGGTCCGAGCCAAGCGGTGACGTGTTGAGAACGCAAATGGGCCGGCAAGCTGCTCTGGGCCACCAGAGTGCGGTAGGCCAGTTGGCCGGTGGGCGTTGGCACGCCGTCGTTGAGCAACTGCTGGCGCACGGCACTGAAACCGCCATCGGCACCGACGAGGGCATCACCTTGCACTGCACGCCCATCCACCAGACGCAGCGTCACGCCCTCCTCGCTTTGGCTAAAGCTGGCCAGCTCACTGTTCAGCGACAACGGCGCCTGGTCTCGGCGCATCAACTCCGCCAGCAACACGTGGTGCAAATCGGAGCGCTGTATGGTCAGGTAAGGCGCGCCATAACGCGCTTGAATCGTGTCGCCCAGGCGCAGCACACCCAGCTCAACACCTGTAACCGCGCTGCGGATCTGAAGCTGTGGCGGCACGGACACCACCGCGTCCAGCGCCTGCTTCAGCCCCCAGTTGTGCAGCACCCGCACCACGTTGGGGCTGAGCTGAACGCCTGCGCCCACTTCGGCGAAAGCAGCCGCACGCTCGAACAGTGACACCTCCGTGCCCGCTCGGGTGCACGCCAGCGCCGCCGCCAAGCCGCCGATGCCGCCACCGGCGATCAAAATTTTGTTCATCTTGTTAGTTTCCTTTCGCTACGCCCACACTTACGCCAGCACACAGCACGGCATCAACAAGGACACCACGCCTCGTTTTGACGAGGCCAATGCCCAACTGGCGTGGGATCGCACCTTGGCCTTTTTCAAGGAATCCTTGCGAGCCTGATGCCAGGCGCTCTTGCTCAATGGTGCTGGCGACGGCGCTGCATTTTGGGCTCGTCTGCCAATTGGCAGGCCCGGCGGTAAGCCTGCAAGGCTTTTTGGGCACTGCCCAGCACACTGTCGGCGTCGTAGCCACGCGCGCCACCGCCCGGCATGCCACTGGGGAAACCGGTGAGGAGCGCCATGCCCTCCCCTACGTGCTCCACCGTGTAGATGTGAAACAGCCCGTCGGCCACGGCCTTCACCACTTGGGGGGCCAGCATCAAATGGCGGCGGTTGCGGTGCGGAATCAACACCCCTTGTCGGCCATCCAGCCCGGCCGTTTCGCAAATACGAAAGTAGCCTTCAATCTTCTCGTTGATGCCACCGACAGGCAACACCTCACCGTGCTGATTCAGTGCCCCAGTGACGGCAATGCCTTGGCGCAGTGGCAAACCCGACAGGGAAGACAACAGCGCATACAACTCCGCGCAGGAGGCGGAGTCGCCCTCCACACCGTGGTACTCCTGCTCAAAAACAATAGACGCATTCAGGGCCAGCGGGGCCATGTGGGCGAACAGTGCCGACAAATAACTGTGCAAAATCAACACGCCTTTGTCGTGGATGGGCCCCGACATTTCCACTTCGCGCTCAATGTTGAGCAAACCTTCATTGCCTGCGTAAGTGCGTGCTGTGAGCCGCACGGGAAAACCAAAACGGTAGTCCCCTTGGTCAATCTGGGTCAGGGCGTTGATTTGCCCCACCTTGTCGCCATGCAGTGTGATCAGACGGTCTCCGTCGGTGATGGTTTCTTGCAGTCGCTGGTCCGGGTAGTCATGACGGTGCCTGCGCGCCAACAGCGCAGCCACCACGTCGTCTGGCTCCACGCGCTTGCCACCACGACCTCGACATTGCGCCGCGCTCTCCATCACCGCGGCCTCCATTTGAGAAAAAATGGCGCTCATGCGGGTCTGGTCATCCACGGCGCGGTGGGACGCCTCCAGCAATCGCACCACGGCCGGCGCAGAAAAATGCGTCAAACCCATGCGCTGACACAAATGCGCCACGTACACGGCGCACGCGTGGTAGCTCGTCGCATCGGTCATGAAACTTTCAGCAAAATCCACTTTCACTCGAAAGCGACGCGAGAAATCAGGGTCGGCTTCTTGCAAATCGTAATACTGCTCGCTGGAGCCAATCAAGACAATTTTCACATCCACATCGACCGCTTCGGGGGCAAGCGATACCGCAGCGATGGGCGTGAACATGGCACCCGGCTCTTCAATTTGCAAGCGCCCAGAACGCACAAAGCGGCGTAACTTCTCCCACACCAGCGCATCGGTCACCACATCGCGCAAATGCAGCAAGATAAAACCCCCATGCGCTTTGAACAAACTGCCGGCACGCACGCGTGAAAAATCAGTCTGCAAGGCGTCTTCTTGAGCGCGGTACTCAATGCTGCCAAACAGCGAGTGAAAACTTGGGTTTTCCTCAATGACCACGGGCGCGCCGACCCACTCCGCGTTGTCCACCGCCAGATTGACGCGGTAGCGAGACAACACCAACAGCAGCGACTCCAAGCGGGCCATCTCGTCCGTGTCCGAGGGTAAAAAGGCATCCAGGTTGTCCAACACATCTTGGGTGACCTGGTCAAGGTAACTGCCCAGCTTGACGGCGTCTTTGATTTGCCGCTTCACCCCCTCACGGATACCCTGCATTTCGTGCTCCAGCACTGGCTTGACCAACTTGCGGCGCAGGGCCAACACGGCCTCGCCCATGGCTTTCTCCAGCGGACGCATGTGTTCCAAGTAGCGGCTCATTTCCTCGTGCAGCGCGTCCTCGGCGTTGTCGATCTCGGCGCGTCGCTCTTTGGGCAGAGACCGCGCTTCGCTTTCAGTCAGCGCCGCTCCGTTCTCGCCAATCAAGGTCAACACCAAGTGACCTTCGTCGCGGTACAGCGCGAAGTGGCGCTGCTCTGCAAAGGCACTCAAGGCGTCAAAGGCTTGGGTGTCTTGGTCTTTCCACCGCTTTTCGATGCTGGCACTCTCGGCCTTAAAGTCTGCCGCCTCCAATCTCAGGGGAATTTCTTTTTGCAGGTTTTTGCACAGCTGCAGCATGTGCTGGCGCAGCAAGCGCCCCTGCCCAGCCGGCATGCGAAGCGCGCGGGGTTTCTCAGGGGCATCAAAGTTATGCAAGTAGCACAGGTCCGGCGCAATGGCCTGGGTGGCGGCCACTTCCTTCATCAAGGACTGCATCAGCGATGAGCGGCCACTGCCCACCTCGCCCAGCACAAACAGGTTGTAGTCGGGCTGCGCCATCGTCAGACCAAAACGGGCAGCCGTTTGCGCACGTGCCTGCCCAATCCAGGGCAGAGGCAAGTGCAGCAGTTCGGTGGTATCGGTGAAACCCAATGATTCAGGGGCGATGGCGACACCCAAGTCACGGGGTGACAGACTGGAAAGGGTCATTGTTTGTTTTCCTTTGAAAGACGGCTCATTATTTCTGCGGCGTGTCGATTGACCAGGCCGATGCATTGCGACTGTTCACAACGCTACGCCTGCCACACGCCATACCCGCGTTGGCGCAGCGCAATTCCCAGCTCAATCTCCAGGGTTTGCGCCGCCGCGTAAGACATGGGGTTATAGCGCTCGTAAAGCGCGGGCAACAGTTGAAGCCCCCACTGGCGCACAAACACATTGCTTTGAATGCCGGCCATGTGCTTGTCAAACCGCACATCGGGGTCCAGCCCCGTCATACCCACATAAACAAACGGTTGGCCCAACCGGTAGTTTGGGTTACAGCGGCGAAACCGGGCCACATTCCAGACTTCGTCCGACAACTGAACCACATAGACGTGGTAGTGGTGGCTCTTGGGTAATTGCTGCGCGTTCGCCACGGAGAAGGAGGGGTTGGTGTTCAATGATTCATTGTCAACGCAAACCACCCACCGCTCTCATCGCCCACTTGACGCTTGTTGTTTTCACTTTCAACCCAAGATAGGCCCCATGATTCCATTTTCTGTCCTCGACCTCTCTCCCATCGTGCAAGGTGGCGACGCTGCCCAATCGTTTCGCCACACCTTGGATTTGGCACAACACGCTGAACGCTGGGGCTACCAGCGCTACTGGCTGGCAGAGCACCACGGCATGCCCGGCATTGCCAGCGCGGCCACCTCCATTTTGATGGCCCACGTGGCGGGCGGCACCAACCGCATCCGAGTCGGCGCTGGCGGCATCATGTTGCCCAACCATTCCCCGCTGGTGATTGCCGAGCAGTTTGGCACGCTGGAGTCTCTGTACCCCGGCCGCATTGACTTAGGGTTGGGCCGCGCACCGGGCTCAGACCAAGTCACGGCCCGCGCCCTGCGCCGCAATCTGGCGTCGGATGCGGACGAGTTTCCGAACGATGTGGTGGAGTTGATGGATTACTTCTCCCCCCATTCCAGAAACCCGGTGCGTGCCGTGCCCGGCTTCGGGCTGAACGTCCCCGTCTGGATTTTGGGCTCCAGCCTGTTTGGGGCGCAGCTGGCGGCCGCTTTGGGTTTGCCTTACGCCTTTGCCTCCCACTTTGCACCGCAGCAAATGATGCAGGCTATTTCGCTGTACCGGTCTAACTTCAAACCGTCAGCCCAACTCGCCAAACCTTACGTCATGCTCGGCTTCAACGTGTTTGCGGCCGACAGCGACGAAGAAGCGGCTTTCCGCGCCACCTCCATGCAACAAGCGTTTGTGAACCTGCGCAGCGGTCGCCCTGCAGCACTGCCACCGCCACTCGAAAACTACCCCCATTTGGTGGGTCCGGCTGAGCGGGCCTTGCTCGACAGTGTGCTGGCCTGCTCCGCCATTGGCGCGCCGGGCAAGGTGCGCGACGGTTTGAAGGCCTTCATCGAGCGTACCGGCGCGGACGAGTTAATGATCACCTCCGCCATTTACGACCACTCGCAGCGCAAACGGTCTTATGAAATCACCTCGGGCGTTTTCACTGACTGACGCCAGGCAACGCCTTTGTGAGCTTTGACACCGAGGCCGTGCCGTTCCCATTTTCTGACTGGCCGTCGGACCAACCTGATCACACGCCCATGAGCACCACACCGCTACAGCAGCAAAGCACCAAAATGGCGGGCAAAGGCTTGGGTGGTTTCGGCGCTTAAGCGCTGGCCAATAAAAATCTCGATGCCACGGAGTAACTTGCGTAACTCTGCTGGATTGGTGCAGCGGTCAATGGCATCGCCAATCGGTTCGCCGCCTTGGCCCAAACGCTCCCGAACAAAGTCAGAGGCCTCTTGCC
>JAGODZ010000051.1 GCA_017997975.1 Rhodoferax sp. | reverse complement strand
AAAAGCCGCTCAAGAGCGGCTTTTTTATTGGGCGAGCCGGGAGTTCAGCGGAACTTGCTTTGCGGCACGGTTTTCAATTCACCGGGCAAACCACTGATGTAGCCTGCCAACGCTTTGAGTTCTGCATTGGAATACTGCTTGGCAATACCGCCCATCACGCCGTTTGAGCGACCCCACAGCGGGGTGCCTTCTGTTTTGTAAGACTTGAGCGCCACAAACAGGTAGTCAGAATGCTGGCCTGCAATCTTGGGGTAGCTGGGGTCAATAGGTTTGCTGAAGTTGTCGCCGTGGCAAGAAATACAGGCCCCTTTTTGCAGCAGGGCGGTCACGTGGGCAGTGCCGTCAGGCGCTTTTTCTGCGGCCATGGAGCCTTCGACTTTGCCATGGGCTTCGTAGTAGGCGCCGATGTCTGCCATGTCTTGCTCGGTCATGTTGTCTGCAATCCCTCGCATGGAAGGGTGCTTGCGGTCACCCTTTTGGTAGGCCGTGAGTGCTGACACAATGTACTTGGCACCTTGACCTGAAATCATGGGCACTTTGTGGACCTCAGGGAAGCTGGCTTGGTAGCCTTTGATGCCATGGCAGCCGATGCACATGGCAATTTTCTTCTCGCCCGCTTTGATGTCACCCTTGACCTCCTGGGCTTGAGCGGCAAATACCGTCCCATAAGCAACAAGCAAAACAGACAGAGAGGACAGGAATTTTTTCATTTTGAACAGACAATCAACCATTGTTTGAGATAGATCAGATTTTAATTATATCGACGCCCAACTTTCACGCCCATGCGGTTTCCCCTTATCGAGCCCAAATTATGAAATTTAAAGGAACTGAAAACTACGTTGCCACGCAGGACTTGATGCTGTCCGTGAATGCGGCCATCACCCTGAAGCGCCCTTTGTTGGTCAAAGGCGAGCCGGGCACCGGCAAAACCATGCTGGCCGAAGAGGTGGCCAGCGCTCTGGGCCTGCCTTTGTTGCAGTGGCACATCAAATCCACCACCAAGGCACAGCAAGGTCTGTACGAGTACGACGCGGTGAGCCGTTTGCGCGATTCGCAGTTGTCCGATGTGACCGGTGGTGAGCGGGTGAAAGACATCAACAACTACATCATCAAGGGTGTTTTGTGGCAGGCGTTTACCGCCGACGAGCCGGTGGCGCTGTTGATTGATGAAATTGACAAGGCCGACATTGAGTTCCCCAACGACTTGTTGCGCGAGATCGACCGCATGGAGTTTTACTGCTACGAGACACGCCAGCTGATCAAGGCCAAACACCGCCCGCTGGTGTTCATCACCTCGAACAACGAAAAAGAGCTGCCTGACGCGTTTTTGCGTCGCTGCTTTTTTCACTACATCAAGTTCCCCGACGCGGACACCATGCGTGCCATCGTTGCGGTGCACTTCCCGGATTTGAAAAAAGAGCTGCTGAGCGCCGCCATGAAAACGTTTTTTGACGTGCGCAACCTGCCGGGCCTGAAAAAGAAACCCTCCACCAGCGAGTTGCTGGACTGGCTCAAGCTGCTGGTGGCGGAAGACATTCCACTCGAAGCGCTGCACAGCAAGGACGATAAGGTGGTGGTGCCACCGCTGGTGGGCGCGCTGCTGAAAAACGAGCAGGATGTGACTTTGTTTGAAAAACTGGTGTTCATGCAGCGCCACAACCGCTGAACGGGAGCGTCTCATGAGCTTTGTTACCCCTGTCACCCTGAGCGCACGCGGCATCACGCTGGTACCTCTCGCGCTTGCGCATGAAGAGGGCCTGCGCGCCGCCGCTGCTGACGGCGAGCTGTGGAAGCTGCGCATCACCTCGGTACCTGAGCCTGAGCAAACGGCGCAGTACATCCAAACGGCCTTGGATATGCAGGACCGCTTTGCTTTCGCCGTGACCGACACCACCACCGGCACGGTGTTGGGCAGCAGCAGTTACCACGACATCCTTCCCGCCGTGAAACGGCTAGAAATTGGCTGGACCTGGTATGCCAAACGCTGCCAGCGCACCCATGTCAACACCACCGCCAAGCTGCTCCTGATGACCCACGCTTTCGAGACCTTGGGTTGCCCTGTGGTGGGATGGCGCACGGACAACTTCAACTTTGCCTCGCAAGCTGCGATTGAGCGGCTGGGTGCGCGCAAAGATGGTGTCATTCGCGGCCATGCCCTGCGTCGCGACGGCACCATTCGCGATACCGTCATGTACAGCTTGCGCAGCGGCGAGTGGCCTGAAGTGAAGGCCCAACTGCTGTACCAACTGGACAAACCGCGCGCCTAAACACGACCTCCTTTTTGCCAGCGACGACTCAAAGACCTCGACATGTTGATTGACTTCTTCTATACCCTTCGATCGGCCAAGTTGCCCGTGTCCGTGAAGGAATACCTGACGCTGCTAGAGGCGCTGAAAGAAGGCGTGGTGGGTCCGAACACCCCCGAGCCCGATGCCGATGACGGCCCCACGGGCTACAAAATTGACGATTTTTACTACCTGAGCCGCACCGCTTTGGTGAAGGACGAGAAGCATTTCGACAAGTTTGACCGTGCTTTTTCGGCTTACTTCAAAGGCATTGAGCTGGTCACCGACTTCACCAAAGAAGTGCCGCTGGAGTGGTTGCGCAAAAACTTAGAACTCGACCTCAGCCCCGAAGAGCGCGCCAAGATCGACAAGATGGGCTGGGACGAGCTGATGGAAACGCTGAAAAAGCGCTTTGAAGAGCAAAAAGAACGGCACGAAGGCGGCAGCAAGTGGATTGGCACCGGCGGCACCAGCCCGCTCGGCGCTTACGGCCAAAACCCGCAAGGCATTCGCATTGGGCAGGACAAAAGTCGCAACCGCAGTGCCGTCAAAGTGTGGGACCAACGCGCCTACAAAGATTACGACGACACCCAAGAACTGGGCACCCGCAACATCAAAGTCGCTTTGCGCCGCCTGCGCAAGTTCGCCCGTGAAGGCCACGAAGACGAGCTGGACTTGGACAACACCATTCGCTCCACCGCCGCCAACGCCGGTTACCTGGATATCAAGATGCGCCCCGAGCGCCACAACAACGTCAAGGTGCTGCTGCTGATGGACGTGGGGGGTTCCATGGACGACCACATCACACGGGTGGAAGAAATGTTCTCGGCCGCCAAGGCCGAGTTCAAGCACTTGGAGTTTTACTATTTCCATAACTGCGTGTACGACTTCATGTGGAAGAACAACCGGCGCCGTTACGCCGAGAAGTTTGCCACGTGGGACATCATTCGCAAGTACAACAAAGACTACAAACTCATTTTTGTGGGCGACGCCACCATGAGTCCCTATGAAATTTTGCAACCCGGCGGCAGCGTGGAGTACAGCAACGAAGAAGCGGGTGTGGAGTGGTTGGGCCGCTTGACCAGCGCATTTCCCAAGTTTGCCTGGATCAACCCCGAGCCTCAGGGCATGTGGCAGTACCGCCAGAGCATTGGGGTGATTCAGCAGCTCATGAGCCAACGGATGTTCCCGCTGACCTTGAAAGGCTTGGAAGACACGATGCGAATGCTGTCGAAATGAAATGGCGGTTAATAGCTGCTTTGCTGCTCGCACTGCCCGCAGGGGCCATGGCGCAAGAAGACTTGTCTGCGGCGTCCGTATCGGCAGCGACCGTGGCGGCCCGACCCGCGTTTGAGCTGCAAATCGACGCGCCCGAGGCGATTCGGGACCTGCTCAACGCCTACCTTGACATCAAGCGTTACCGCGAGGTCAACGACCTGAGTGACAACGAGTTGCGCCGGTTGATGCAAGTCGCGCAAGAAGACAGCCGCGCGCTGATGGGCACCGCCGGCTATTTCGCTCCTGACATTCAAGCTGAACTCGACATCCGCCCCACCGACCGTCTGCGCACTGTCAAATTGACCATCGTGCCCGGCGAGGCGGCCTTGGTGAGTGGTGTGAAGGTGACCTTCACAGGCGCCATTGCCGAAGACGCCACAACGCAGCCGCAGCGAGAAACCATTCAAAACGATTGGTCGCTGCGCACCGGCATGCGCTTCACGCAAGAACAGTGGGATGCGGCCAAGCTGCAGGCCTTGCGCCAACTCATTCGCGAACGCTTTCCGACCGGGCAACTGGGTGCGACCTTGGCCGACATCGATGCGCAAACGTCTCAGGCGCGGCTGAGTGTCACCTTGGACTCCGGCCCCGGCTACCGCTTGGGTGAACTGCAAATCAAAGGGCTGCAGCAGTTTGATACCGCGCTGGTGACGCGGCTGGCGCGAATCCCCGTAGGGGCCACCTACAACCAGCAAGATTTGATCGCAGCACAACAACGCTTGGCCACCAGCGGCTACTTTGACTCAGCCTACGTGTCGTTGGACACCAGCGGCGACCCTGACAACGCACCCGTCGTGGTGCAACTGCGCGAAGGCAAGCTAAAGAAAATCGTGCTGGGCGTGGGCATCAGCACCGACAGTGGGCCTCGCTTGTCTGTGGAACACACCCATAACAAAGTACCGTTGCTGGGCTGGCGCGCGTTGTCCAAAATTTCAATCGACAAAGAAACCCAATTGATCAGCACGGAGTTGACCGCACCCCCCGATATGGACAACTGGCGCTGGATCACCTCGGGCCAAATTCAAAGCCAAAACACGGGTGGGGTCGATGTGACCAGCCAACGCGTGCGCGGCGGACGCCGCCAAGACAGTGAGCGCATTGACCGCAGTTATTACCTAGAGTACGACCGGGCAGACACCGCATCCAGCACCAACGCCCTGCCCATCGTGGCGCAGTCGCTCAGCGCCAACTACGCCTTCACGCTGCGCAGTTTTGACAGCATGCCCTTTCCGTCCAGCGGCTGGGGGTTTGGTATTGAGGTGGGCGGTGGCACCACTTTAGGCAGTCAGCGTGACCCCTATTCCCGGGTACTGACGCGCGGTCGCTACTACGTTTCATTGGCCGACCGCGACGACAACGCGGCCACGCAGCTTCGCTCGGGGCGCATGGTGCTGCGCGCTGAAGCGGGCGCAGTGGCCGCCAAAGAGGGCATTTCACTGCCCAGCACCCAACTATTTCTAACCGGTGGCGACACCACGGTGCGCGGCTACAGCTACCGCGAGCTCGGGGTGGTACAGCCCAGCGGCGTGGTCGCGCCAGGGCGCTACGTGGTCAATGGCGGGGTGGAATGGCAAAGTCCACTGATCTCTAACGGACAGGTGACCGCATGGGAAGGGGCCTTGTTTGTGGACGCAGGCGCAGTGGCCGACACCCCCGCCAATCTCAACCTCAAAGTGGGGGTGGGGGCAGGCGTGCGCTGGAAGAGTCCCATTGGCCCGCTGCAAATTGACCTGGCTTATGGCCTGGACACGCAAAAAATACGGCTGCACATGAACGTTGGTTTTAATTTCTGATGAAAGCACTGCGCTACGCCTTAGGGGGTTTTTTAGCCCTGTTACTGCTGGTGGTCGCCTTGTTGGGCGGCGCGTGGGTGTGGACAGGCTCCACCACCTCGCTGGCCACCGTGTTGAACCGCGCCATTCCTTACTTGCCCGAAGGGCAAACCCTCACGGCCAGCGATGTGAGCGGTTCACTGCGCGGGGGAGGTCGCATTGGCAGCCTGACCTGGCGCATGGGCGAACTCACGGTCGAGGCCGAAGAAGTGGAGGTGGGTTGGACCCTGCTGCCGCTCTGGGATGGTGAGCTTCGCATCAGCCAATTGAAGGCGAAGCGCCTGCGCATTGACGACCGGCGCCCTGCCCAGCCTGCGCAAGACAAAACGCCGCCAACAAACTTCAGCCTGCCCATTCAGGTCAGTGTTCCCTTTGCCATTGACACCGTGGAGTGGGCGGGGCCACCCGCTTTGGTCGCCACCGGACTCAATGGCAAGTATCAATTTGATAGCAAACAGCACAGTCTGGACGTGGGTCAGGTGCATATTTCCTCTGGAAGTTATGCCTTGCAAGCCAACATAGAGGCGCTGGCCCCCATGGCCGTTGAGGCCACGCTGGACGGCACCGTCACCACCGCGGTGCCGGGCAGCGACCAATCGGTGACCGTGACCGCCAAAGCGCGTGTAACGGGCGATTTGAGCCCAGCCGATGCCGTTCTGTCACTGCAAGCCGAACTGCTGCCTACCCTGACGGGTCAACCTGACGCGAACCCGCAGGCGACGCTCAATGCCCAGCTCATGCCGTGGAAAGCACAGCCGTTAGCCCAAGCCCAGGCCAGTTGGCAGTCTCTCAACTTAGCGGCGCTGTGGCCCCAAGCACCGATGACCGACCTCAGCGGCGAGGCCCAAGTGACGCCTGAGGGCGCGGGCTGGCAGGGGTCGGTGATGGCCAAAAACGCACGCAGCGGCCCGTGGGACACCCAGCGCCTGCCTTTGCAGGCTATCGACGCGCAGGTGGTGTTTGAAGGCGGTCAGTGGCTGCTGAAATCTCTGACAGCCCAGGGTGCTGGGGGCGAATTGCAGGCCAGCGGCGAAGTCACACCGGCCAGTGAGGACGCATCCACCCCACCGCAGTGGAAAGTGACGGGCACCGCCCGCCAAATCAACCCGGCGGCACTGCACACCCGCCTAGAAGCGATCAGTCTGGACGGCCGTTTGACCGCCGAGCAGGTGAGCCAGGGCATTCGCTTCGAGGCCCATCTGCAGCCCGCACCCCGGCAGGCGGTGGCACCCTCCCAAGCCCTGCGTGGCTTGCGTCTGAAAACCGTTCAGGCCAAAGGCCTATGGCGCGCGCCCACCTTGCAACTCGACACCCTGCTGGTGCAAACGGATGACGCCCAGGTGGCGGGGCAAGCCACGGTGCACACGCAAACCTTCGCGACCCAAGGTGACCTGACCATCAACGTGCCAGGGGCCCAAGGCAAACTGACAGGCAGCTTGTCCAGCACCGACGGCGATGGCGCATTACAAGTCAAGCTGGCCGACGCCGCACGGGCAACCCAATGGGTGGCTCGCCTTCCCGGCATCTCCAGCAGCCTGACCAACGTGCCTCTTCAAGGCGGTGCCGACTTGTCTGCGCGCTGGCAAGGCGGCTGGCAAAAGCAAGGGCAGGCTTTGAAGCTGCAAGCCACCCTGCAGACCCCCCAACTGGACTGGCGAGAAGACCCCCAGAGTGCAGTCGCCAAATTGACCCTGCGCGACACCCAACTGACCCTCGCTGGTACTTTGCGAGCGCTAGAGGTTCAACTCAAGGCCCAAGTCAACACCCCAACCCATCAACTCGCGCTGCAATCTCAGCTCACCGGTGGGCAGCCAACGCAAGGGCAATGGCGTGCGCACATCAACACCGCCCAAGTCACGGCCAAAGAGGCCATGAGTGCCGCCGTTTGGACGGCGCAGTTAACCCAAAAGGTCGAACTCAGCTTCTCCACCGACGCCAACCGCCAAGCCGCTGAGGTGGGCGCTGGTGCCCTGAGTTTGACCGGTCCCGTGCCGGGCACCGCCCAAGTAAAGTGGGAAACCGCCCGCTGGTCCCACCGCAGCGACAGCAAAACAGGAAAAACAGCCTGGGCCACCCGTGGCCGCATCAACGAACTGCCTTTGGGTTGGGTTGAGTTTTTAGGAAAAACCAAATTGGCCAATTTAGGCCTGCGCGGTGATTTGGTGTTTGGCGGCCAGTGGGATGCCACCCGTGCAGACGACTTGAACCTGACTTTGATTGTGGAACGCACGCGAGGCGACCTGCAACTGCTGGGCGAAGACGGCCAATCCGTGGCGCTGAACGCCAAGTTGCGTGACACCCGGCTGGTGTTGACCGCCAACAATGAAAACCTGGGTGCCACGCTGATTTGGGACAGCCAAAATGCGGGTCGGCTCAACGCCACCGCCAGCACCCAACTGCCCATTCAAAATGGACTCTGGGCATGGCAAGACGCTGCGCCCTTGGCAGGCCAGGTGAGCGCCATGCTGCCCCCCGTGGGCGCATGGTCGCTTCTGGCACCACCGGGCTGGCGGCTCAGCGGCACCTTGGACGTGGAAACCGCGCTGTCTGGCACGTTAGGTTCGCCGCTTTGGAATGGGCGTCTGCAAGCCAAAGATTTGGCGGTGCGCTCGGTGGTCGATGGCATTGACTTCAGCCAAGGCACCCTCAACGCTCGCCTCAAAGACCAGAGCTTGGTCATTGATGAATTCAGTATTCAAGGCGCGGGCGGTTCGCAAGGCGGCCAACTGGTCTTGAAAGGTTGGGTCGAATGGCTGCCCACAGCGGATCAGCCAGCTGCTGACGCCCTAGACCACGTGCGCATGAGTCTGAACGCCTCGTTGAATGCACTGCGACTGAGCGCGCGGGTGGACCGCCGTCTGGTCATGTCGGGCCAACTGAACGCCCGGCTGGCGGACCGCCAACTGGCCATTCGCGGTGACCTCAAGGCCGATGAAGCCTTGATCATCTTGCCGGACGACGCAGCTCCCAAGTTAGGCAAAGACGTGGTGGTGCGCGGCCGAGCCAGCACTGAAACGGCGGCCCCAGTGCCCGTTGAACCTGCCAAAAAAATGACGCCTGACTTGGCCATTAACCTCGATCTGGGCCCAAACTTCCAGCTCAAAGGCCGTGGGCTGAACACCCGACTGGCCGGCCAACTGGAATTAACCAGCTCAGCGGCGACGCGGGGGCAACCCAGATTAAACGGCACCGTGCGGACCGTCACCGGCACATTCAAAGCCTATGGCCAGCAACTGGATATTGAAAGAGGCGTGCTGCGCTTTACCGGACCCTATGACAACCCGACCCTGAACGTCTTGGCCCTGCGCTCCAAACTGTCGCAACGCGTGGGGGTTCAAATCAACGGCACGGCCCTGCTGCCGGTGGTGAGCTTGTACGCCGACCCCGAGCTACCCGAAGCCGAAAAACTGGCGTGGCTGGTGCTGGGCCGCTCCCCCACCGAGGGCGGCGCAGAAACAGCGCTGCTGCAGCAAGCCGCCTTGGCTTTGATGGGACGCAATGACAACGGCACGGGCGTGAGCCTGGCACAACGCGTGGGTCTCGATGAACTGTCCTTTGGCGGCGCCAGCAACGGTGGTGTCAGTGGCGCCACGTTGACCTTGGGCAAACGTCTGTCAAAAGACTTTTACGTGGCCTATGAGACCGGTTTGGCGGGTGCGGTCGGTACCTTGCAGGTGTTTTACGACTTGTCGCGCCGCTTCACCCTGCGTGCATCCACCGGCAATCAAAGTGCGGTGGACCTGATCTACACCCGTCGCTACGACTAAGCCGGCCACCCCACCCCCTTACAATGCCATGCATGCGGCTGTAGCTCAGTGGATAGAGCGGACCCCTCCTAAGGGTCAGGTCGTGAGTTCGATCCTCGCCAGCCGCACCATTCCGTGATTCCAAGCCGTTTCAGACCCTCTCAAAACCCGCGCAGTTTATAACTCCAGCGGGTTTTTTGTGGCCTCAGGTGCTCTCGGGCAAGAACATGGCATACCAAAAAAAACGGCACCCCAAGGTGCCGCTGATATCGTTCAAAGTGATCAGGCGTTGTGCTCAAAGCCAGCGTCAAAGTCCTGCAAGCTCAATACCGTGCCATGCAAGCAAAGGTCATGGGGCATTTAGGCGTCGGGGTCCGTTGAGGCACGACGGCGACGCTCCATATAAGCCTCTAGCTCGCCCACCACACCCTTGCGGAATGCGAGTACACACAGGACAAATATGACACCGATGATCACAGTCACCCATGAGCCGACCTTGTCTGCCAAGGTGTTTTGTAGCGCGATCACAATCCCGGCCCCTAGAACGGGTCCAAAGAACGTGCCCACGCCCCCCAGCAAAGTCATCAAAATCACTTCACCGGACATGGACCAATGCACATCAGACAAGGTGGCAAACCCCATGACCAATGTTTTCATGGAGCCCGCGACTCCTGCCAAAGTGGCTGACAGAACAAAGGCCAGCAGCTTGTACCGGTCCACTTGGTAACCGAGGGAAATCGCACGCGGCTCGTTTTCTCGAATCATCTTCAGAACTTGCCCAAAAGGCGAGTGAACGATGCGAGAAATGGCGAGGTAGCACGCGACAAAAACCGCAAGAACAAAGTAGTACATGGCGTAGGGCGTCTTCAGCGAGAAGAGTCCAAAAAGATCCCCGCGCGGCACCCCTTGAAGTCCGTCTTCACCCCCAGTGAAGGGCGCTTGCAAGCAAACAAAATAAATCATTTGCGCAATCGCCAGCGTGATCATGGCGAAGTAAATTCCCTGGCGCCGAATGGCCACAGCCCCGACCACCAAGCCAAGCAAACCAGCGGCCATGCCGCCGGCAAGGATGCCGAGTTCTGGCGTGAAATTCTGTGACTTGATCACCCAGCCCGTCACGTAAGCGGCTGAACCAAAAAAAGCAGCGTGCCCGAAGGACAGCAACCCGGTGAAACCCAGCAACAAATTGAACGCGGCTGCAAACAGGGCAAAGCAAAGCAACTTCATCACAAACACAGGGTACAAGCCCAGCATAGGTGCTGCGATGGCCGAGATCAGCAGCACAAAGTAAGTCAGGCGAATGAGTTTGGCGGTTTTGGTCATGGATTTATCCTGTGGGTTGGGGGAGTGGGCGTTGTGCATGCTCAAGCCTCCTTTCCAAACAATCCAGCAGGACGGAACATCAGGACAATGACCATGATGACGAACACCACCACATTGGAGGCCTCCGGATAAAAGACCCGCGTCAACCCCTCTAAGATACCCAAAGCCAGACCGGTCAAGATGGACCCCAATATGGAGCCCATGCCGCCAATGACCACGACGGCGAACACCACAATAATCAAATTGGAGCCCATCAAAGGGTTCACCTGAATGATGGGCGCAGCCAGCACACCGGCCAGCGCAGCCAGCGCCGCGCCAAAGCCGTAGGTCAGCATCACCATGACCGGAACATTGATGCCAAAGGTTTGCACCAAGGCCGCGTTTTCAGTTCCAGCACGCAAATAAGCGCCCAGCCGCGTTCGTTCAATCAAATACCAAGTCCCAAGACACACCCCCAACGACACCAACACCACCCAGGCTCGGTAGTTAGGGAGGTACATGAAACCTAAATTGGTGGCCCCCGACAATAATTCTGGAACGCTGTAGTTCTGGCCCGACACGCCGTACATTTCACGGAAAACACCTTCTGCGATAAGGGACAGGCCAAAAGTCAACAGCAGGCTGTAAAGCGGGTCGAGCTTGTACAAATGCCGGAGAAAAACTCGTTCGATGACGACCCCTAGGCCACCGACGATCAGCGGAGCAAGCACCAGCGCAAACCAATAATTAAGGCCAAATTTGTCGAGCATGATCCATGCTGCAAACGCCCCAAGCATATAAAGCGCGCCATGCGCAAAGTTAACAATGCCCAATAAGCCAAAAATAACGGCCAGTCCAAGACTGAGCATGGCGTAAAACGCACCATTGACCAAGCCAAGAAGCAGCTGACCTAGAAATGCTTGAAGGGGAATGCCAAAAATGTCCATGGAGGCCTGTCAGTTCATACCTTGAGTAATGGGGGGGCGACCTGCTCCGAGGGATGCCTAATGACATCGTTCAGAGCAGGAAACCGACGTTAGCGCTCTACTTGAGCAGAGCGCACTTAGACTCTGCCACGGTCGTGAAGGCTTGCTCACCTGGCACTTTGGCGACGGTTTTGTAGTAATCCCAAGGCGTGGTTGCCTCTTTGGCAGACTTCACTTCGAAGAGGTACATGTCGTGAATCATGCGTCCATCCGCGCGGATTTGGCCTTTGTTGTAAAAGTCATCAATCTTCATGCTTTTCAGTGTGGCCATGACTTTATCGCCATCGGTGGTACCCGCTTGCTTGACGGCGTTCAGGTATTGTGTGGCAGCAGAGTAGTCAGCGGCCTGCAGGCTCGATGGCATGCGCTTGTATTGCGCAAAAAAGCGCTTGGCAAATTTGCGAGAGGCGTCATCCTGATTCCAATACCAGCTGTCGGCCAACTGCAAACCTTCCGTGTTGGCCAGGCCCAAGCTGTGCACGTCGTTGATAAACACCAACAGACCCGCAATTTTCATCGTCTTGGTCACGCCAAATTCCTTCGCCGCTTTCATCGCATTGGTGAAATCTCCACCCGCATTGGCCAGTCCCAAAATCTGAGCTTTGGACGCTTGGGCCTGCAGCAAAAAGGATGAAAAGTCAGAGGCGTTCAGAGGGTGACGCACTGAACCCATCACCGTGCCGCCATTGGCTTTCACGACGGTGGAGGCATCGCTTTCGAGCGAATGACCAAACGCGTAATCTGCGGTTAAAAAGTACCACGATTTGTTACCCGCCTTGACCAAGGCTGAGCCCGCGACTTTCGCCAGTGCAACGGTGTCGTAGGCGTAATGAACGATGTAAGGTGAACAGTTTTCATTGGTCAGGCGTGCCGAGCCTGCGCCAATCGACATGAAGGGGCGCTTTCTTTCGGTCGACACTTGGGCCATGGCCAAGGCGGTGCCAGAACTGGTGCCCCCAATCAGCATGGACATGCCGTCGTTGTCGAACCATTCACGGGCCTTGGCACTGGCCACGTCGGCTTTGTTTTGGTGATCTGCCGTGAGCACTTCAATCGGGCGATTGAGCACCTTGCCACCGAAATCCTGCACTGCCCACTTGACCATTTCACCACCGGCGGGGCCGTCAATGTCAGCGTACAAACCCGACATATCGGTGATGAAGCCAATCTTGATTGGTCCCGTTTGTGCGGATGCTGCGGCACTGAATCCAATGGCCAAAGCGGACACAAGCGTGTTGAGTTTCATAGTATCTCCAGGTGGGTTAGGAATTAAAAAATCACGCAAAAACGACTGAGAATTTGATCAGAGTGATCCATCAAACCCCTAGGTATTCCTGCAGCATGCTCATGTTCTGAGTCAATTCAGCTTGTTCAAACTGTTTCACGATGGCACCGTGTTCCATGACGTAAAAGCGGTCGGCCAAGGGGGCGGCAAAACGAAAATTTTGCTCGACCAGCACGATGGTGTAGCCCTTGGCCTTCAACTTAAGAATCATCTCAGCGAGCTTTTGCACAATCACGGGGGCCAGCCCCTCAGAAATTTCATCGAGTAGCAAAAGTCGCGCACCGGTGCGCAAAATTCGTGCGACCGCCAGCATTTGTTGCTCACCGCCTGACAAGCGCGTTCCCGGGCTGTTGGCTCGCTCTTTCAGGTTGGGAAACATCTCATAAATTTCACCGACACTCATGCCGCCTGGGGCAATGGTGGGCGGTAGCATCAGGTTCTCCTCGGCGGTCAAACTGGCGAAAATTCCGCGCTCTTCGGGGCAGTAACCAATGCCCAACCGAGCCACTTTGTGGGGTGCCAGCTTGATGGTCTCCACGCCGTTGATTTTGATCGACCCCTTGCGTGTTCCAGTCAAGCCCACGATGGCTCGCAGGGTTGTGGTGCGACCGGCACCGTTTCGTCCCAGCAAGGTCACCACCTCGCCCTCGCGCACGGTGAGATTGACGCCATGGAGAATGTGGGACTCGCCGTACCAGGCGTGCAGATTCTCGATTCGAAGCAATTCTGCGGTCATTCAGTGTGCACCCTGCAACGTGGTATCAACGGTTCCCATATAGGCTTCAATCACCAGGGGGTTCTTAGAAACTTCGGCATAAGGGCCGTCTGCAATGATGGCCCCACGCTGCAACACGGTGATGCGGTCGGCAATGGAGGAGACGACATTCATGTTGTGCTCCACCATCAAAATGGTGCGCCCGGTGGACACCTTCTTGATGAGTTGCGTCACGCGGTCCACATCCTCATGCCCCATGCCTTGGGTCGGTTCGTCCAACAGCATCAACTCGGGCTCAAGTGCCAGCGTGGTGGCCAGTTCGAGCGCCCGTTTGCGCCCATAAGGCAAATTCACGGTCAACTCGTTGGCAAAGTCTTGTAAATCGACCTCGATCAGCAGCTGATGAGCGCGATCATGCAGACCAAACAAGGTGCTCTCAGGCTTCCAGAAGTGGAACGAGGTACCGAGATTGCGCTGCAGAGCGGCGCGCACGTTCTCAAGCACGGTCATGTGCGGAAAAACGGCCGATATCTGAAAAGACCGCACAATGCCACGCCGCGCCGTTTGAGCCGGTTTTTCAGTGGTGATGTCAACGCCGTTGAACGTGATCGTGCCCGCAGTAGGGTGCAAAAATTTGGTCAGCAGGTTAAAAAAAGTAGTTTTTCCCGCGCCGTTGGGGCCAATCAAGGCATGAATATGGCCCCGCATCACCTTCAGGTCCACTTGGTCAACGGCAACGAACCCCTTGAATTCTTTAGTCAACTGATGCGTTTCTAAAATGTATTCCAGTGGCAAATTACTCTCCGTGGGCATAGTTTGTGGTGTGGACTGTCAAGGCCTTGACCTTGAGGCGCTAGCTTAACGAGTCGTGATGCACCGCCGCAGAGTGTTTGCACTTACGTAGTACTACCAATGCTTCAATGGTTCCAATGCAAGTGTTTGCGCGAGTGAGCGCCCATTTTTGACGCCTGTCCAAGCGACACTTCAGAGTCCAAGTTTTCTTTACACGCCCTTACTTTTTCTTGGCAAGCTTGTTCAAGAAACGCCTGTGGCGGGCTTAGCAAAGGTGAACGACCATGCCGACCATGACGAGATTCTCAAATGGGCGGATTCGGCCATGTACAAGGCCAAGAAAACAGGAAAGAACCAGGTGCAACTGCACGACCCGGATGAACTATTAAGCAGTCAAATAGGGCTCTAACCCTTACCCATCCTGCACAACTAGCTATTTTTTTAATAGCACTTTTAAACTAAATGCCCGACTCCCACGGGCGAAGGCATCGCCGTTAATCCGCTAATGCTTCGTGCAACTCGACCAAGGCGAGGGTCAACTTGTGGTTGGGGTCAAGGTAAATCATGGGCAAGGACTGCTCGTGTGACTCGCGAATGCGCACCGATGACGACAAATAAGGCGTTAACACCGGCAAGCCTTCTTCAATCAACTCATTGACCATGCGCTGGGGCAAGTTGGCGCGCGGCTGAAACTGGTTCACCACGATGCCTTTGACGGCCAGGTCTGGGTTGTGGTCAGCGCGAATTTCCTGCACGTTGTCCATCAAGGTGTAGAGCGCTTTGCGGGAAAACTCGTCGCAATCAAACGGAATCAGGCAGCCACTGGCGCCAATAAGAGCAGAGCGGGTGAAAAAGTTCAGCGCAGGCGGGGTGTCGATGTAAATGCGGTCATAGGTCTCGCCGAGCTTTTGCAGGGCTTCACGCAATTTGTAGATTTTTTGGCGCGACTCCAGCTTGGTTTGCAGCTCTGAAAGCGCCGGACTGGACGGCATCACATGCAAATTGGCATGCGGGGTCGGTACGATGAACTCAGTGGGCAGCACAGGGCGAAAGCTGTAACTCAGGGAGTGCTCAAAGAAGCCCGCCACATTGGGCTGATCATCGCGGGCCGTGTCACCCAGCAAATAACTGCTGGAATTGCCCTGCGGGTCCAGGTCAATGACCAGAGTATTCAGCCCCTGGCTGGCACTGATGGCCGCCAAATTGCAGGTGATGGTGGATTTTCCAACCCCACCTTTCTGGTTGAAGACGACGAGAGGCATGACAGAGCTCCTTGAACAGTGAGGCAAATAGGCGCGAATAGCCCTTTATTGTGCACTGCATCATTTTCACACCCTCAGGCTGCCAACGACACACGGCGCTTAGGCTGCCGGTGCGCGCAAGGTGCGGCTCAACAGCACCACCGGAATCAAACCCACCAGCACCAAGGCCAGCGATGGCAAAGCCGCCTCACCCAGCCGCTCGTCCCGTGCCAACTGGTAGGCCACAACGGCCAAGGTGTCGCTATTGAAGGGACGCAACACCAGTGTGGCGGGCAGCTCTTTCATGACATCCACAAACACCAACAAAGTGGCCGCTGCAGCGGAGCGCTTGAGCAGCGGCCAGTGCACCCGGCGCAGCAAGGCCACGTCACCGGTGCCCAGCATTCGCGCAGAATCATCAAAACTGGCCGGAATACGGGCGTAACCGCTTTGCATGGACTGCAGTGCCACCGCACAAAACCGCACCAGGTAAGCCCACACCAAGCCCAGCGAGGTGGCGGTCATGAAATACCCCACCCCGCTCTGCGGTGCCACCGACTGCAACCACCCCACGGGCAACAACAGGCCCACCACAATCACAGCGCCTGGCACGGCATAACCCAAACTCACCAACTGCGCCGCCCACCGGGTGGCCCAATCGGGACGTCTGCGCAAGTTAAAAGCCAACAACAGCGCCAACCCCACGGCCAGCGCCGCACTGAGCGCGCCCAAGCGCAAGCTGTTGAACGTCCACCCCAAGAACTGGCCCCAAGACAGCACCGACCAATCGGCCACCAGGGGGCGCAGCATGAACACCACCGGCAGTACAAAGCCCACCAGAATAGGCACACCGCAAACGCCCCAAGCCAGCCATTGCGAGGCGCCTTGCAGCCGCAAAGGC
>JAGODZ010000005.1 GCA_017997975.1 Rhodoferax sp. | reverse complement strand
AGCTTGGTCGTGACATAACTTCGCAGGGCGGGAGTGACTTCGAGGTGGTGACCGCTGATCGTCAAGTTCATAAGAATTGCCTCCTATTGCTTACGGGGTTGAAAAAACTGCCTTGAATTGACTATGCCTCTGATCCCCCAGAATTGCAACGCCTTTCCATGCCGCAGCGCAGCAAATTGAAGCGCACTTCATTGGAGAAACCCCTTGTAAAGCAGCATTTTTGGATGCCTCACTAGAGCCCGAAAAACCCTGCTTAAAGTGAGGAATGTGTCTGGCGTTTGCCAGTTCGCCGGTTGCGACGGCAGTGCGATAATTTCGCCTTCCATTTGCCCGGAGACAACGCCTTGGAACCCAGTCCCAGTCGCTAGCTTTCACCCCCTTTCACTGCATCGGGGTTGAAAGCCGACCCTACTTACTCAGTCAGATGCCAGTCACCCAGGGGAATCCTTCATGCTTAATATTTTCACGCTTGCCAACGGGCGGCTGTGCCAAGAAGAGATTGAATCGCTAGAAGAGTTGTCGCGTTTCAAGCCCATTTGGGTCGATTTGGAGTCGCCCACGCCGGACGAGAAACACTGGATCATGCAGTATTACGGCCTGTCGATTCCGGCCGATGCGATGGATGAAGACATTGAGGAATCTGCCCGTTTCTACCGCGAAGACAATGGTGAACTCCATATTCGCAGTGACTTCTTGGTCCCTGATGAGGACCAACCGCATACCGTTCGCGTCGCGTTTATTCTGAATTTAGACAACGCTGAACTCAAGAGCCAAGGGGTGCTGTTCTCGATTCACGACGAAGACGTGCCGGTCTTTCGGCTGCTGCGCATGCGAGCGCGTCGCGCGCCCGGTTTCATTGAAGATGCCAAAGAGGTGCTGCTCAAGCTGTTTGACGGGGATGCCGAATACTCCGCCGACACGCTAGAAGGCATTTACGATGACCTAGAAACCGTCAGCCGCAAGGTGCTCTCTGGCAACGTGACCGACGCCATGGCCGGTGAGGTGTTGGGGGCCATTGCGCGGCATGAGGACATGAGCGGGCGCATTCGCCGCAACGCCATGGACACCCGACGTGCCGTCAGCTTCATGATGCGCAGCAAAATTCTGAGTCAAGAGCAGTTTGAGGAGGCGCGCCTGATTCTGCGCGATATTGAGTCACTGGACTCTCACACCGCGTTTCTGTTCGACAAAATCAACTTCTTGATGGATGCCACGGTGGGTTTCATCAACATCAACCAGAACAAGATCATCAAGATTTTTTCGGTGGCCAGCGTCGCACTGCTGCCCCCCACCCTGATTGCCAGCGTGTATGGCATGAACTTCAAGTACATGCCGGAATTGGACTGGGCGCTGGGTTACCCCTACGCCTTAGCACTCATGGTGGGCAGCGCCGTGATTCCCATGTTTTATTTCCGAAAGCGCGGCTGGCTGAAGTAAAAAGAGGCTCTAACCCAATCCCCACCTGCGCAAGCAGCTATTTTAACGATAGCAAAATCATCAACTGACGGATGATGGTGCGGGCATAAGGGCTGGCCACCTCGGCCACAAACACGGAGAAATCCACGTGGGCTTGGTCATCGGCCCGGTCAGAGATCGTGCGCATGGCCGCAAACGGCACGCCATAGTCCGCGCAGACTTGCGCCACAGCCGCCCCTTCCATCTCCACGGCCAGTGGCGACATTCCCGCCGCCTCCAAGCCCGCAACCAACTGCTGGGCATGGGTGGCGCGGCCCACAAACTGATCGCCCGTCGCTATCAAACCCGCATGAATCTGGGCGTTGGCAAAGTGGGGGTTTGAAGACAATTCGTCCAGAGCCCACGTCAATCCTTGGTGAGCCGCTTCCAAAAGCAGAGCAGTCAATGCGCTGTCACAAGGCCAGCGAGTGCGACCATACAGCGGTATTTCAAAACGGGGAAACAAGGGAGAAGCGTCCATGTCGTGCTGAACAAACTCAGTGGCCACCACCACGTCGCCCACCTGCACCCCCGGCCCCACGCCACCCGCGACGCCTGTGAACACCATCTGCGTCACCCCAAAAGCCTCAATCAAGGCCGTGGCGGTCGTCGCAGCCGCTACTTTGCCCACACGAGACAGCGCCAGCACCACGGGGTGGCCTTGCAGCGTGCCACGCCAAAACGCCCGCCCTGCCCTGTTCACCCGAACCGGGTCAACCAGCTGCTCGATCAGACCCTGCTGCTCTTCAGGCAGCGCACTGAGAATGGCGAGCACGTTCAATCAGGGCGCCCGCAGTTCACGACGCAAAATCTTGCCGACGGGGGTTTTGGGCAAGTCCTCGCGAAACTCGATCACCTTGGGTTGCTTGTAGCCGGTGAGGTTTTCCTTGCAATAGGCGCGCACTTGCGCTTCGGTCAAGGCAGGGTCTTTCCTGACGATGACCAGCTTGACCGCCTCGCCAGACTTGGCGTCAGGCACACCGACACAGGCGCACTCCATGACGCCCGCCATTTGAGACACCACGTCCTCCAACTCGGTCGGATAGACGTTGAACCCGCTGACCAAAATCATGTCCTTCTTGCGATCGACAATTTTGAAGAAGCCCCGCTCGTCCATCACGCCCACATCGCCAGTCTTAAAGAAACCATCGACCGTCATGACCTTGGCGGTCTCGTCCGGGC
Organism: Rhodoferax sp.; assembly: GCA_017997975.1. Classification (GTDB taxonomy): domain Bacteria; phylum Pseudomonadota; class Gammaproteobacteria; order Burkholderiales; family Burkholderiaceae_C; genus Rhodoferax. Next base: position 39,911 of record JAGODZ010000005.1, on the reverse strand, counting down.
GCTGCCAGTAGCCTGCCATCACCTGCGGCCCCCGGATGGCGATCTCACCCGACTGCCCCAGAGGCACTTCTCGCCCCTCGTCATCGAGCAACTTCATCTCGGTGTTGGGCATGGGCACGCCAATGCTGCCGGTGTAATCTTGGGAGGTCACGGGGTTGCAACTGGCGATGGGCGAGGTTTCCGACAAGCCGTAGCCTTCACAAATGGGGCAACCGGTTTTCTCAAACCACAACTTGGCCACCGCGCTCTGCACCGCAGTGCCGCCGCCCACCGCGACCTTGAGGTGACTCCAATCCACCGTCTTGAAGTCAGGGTGGTTGGCCAGGCCATTGAACAAGGTGTTGACGGCGGGAAAGCTGTGAATGCGGTGCTTGGCCAGTTCTTTGAGCACACCGGGCATATCACGCGGATTGGGAATCAGGATCAGCTTGCCACCGGTGCGCATGGACAGCATCATGCCGACCGTGAAAGCAAAGATATGGTAGAGCGGCAGAGCGCACACGCTGGTGGGCTGCTCATTGGCGGGCACCTGCTTCATGACGGGCTCGTTCCAGGCTTCGGCCTGAAGCACATTGGCCAACACATTGCGGTGCAGCAGCACCGCCCCTTTGGACACCCCTGTGGTGCCACCGGTGTATTGCAGCACCGCGACATCGTCCGGCGTCAGATGAACTGGCTTGAGAGTGCCTCGGCTGCCGCGCGCCACCGCTTCGTTGAAGCGCACCGCGCCGGGCAGGTGGTAGGCGGGCACCATCTTTTTGGCATGGCGCACCACATAGTTGACCAGCGCGCCCTTGAACAAGCCCAGCTGATCGCCCATGGCGCACAGCACCACATGCTTGACGGGGGTCGCGTTAATGCACTTTTCTAGGGTGGCCGCAAAATTTTCAATGATGACGATGGCTTTGGCACCTGCATCTTTGAGCTGATGCTCCAATTCACGCGGGGTGTACAGCGGGTTGATGTTCACCACCACCAAGCCCGCCCGCAAAATGGCGGCCACCGCCACCGGGTACTGGGGCACGTTGGGCATCATGAGGGCGACGCGGTCGCCCTTGTCCAGCCCCAGGCCCTGCAAATACACGGCAAAGGCCTGACTCAGGCTGTCCGTTTGGCCGTAGGTCACCTCTTTGCCCATGAAGCTGTAAGCGGTGCGGCTGGAAAACGCCTTGAAGCTCTCCTCCATCAGGGCCACCAAGGAGGTGTATTGCGTCATGTCCAAGTCCGCAGGTACACCGTCGGGGTAGCTTTTGAGCCAAATGCGATCTGTCATTGCCATGCTTTCATCTTCATCTACTTATTGAGAGGACGGTATTTTCGCCCTAGACACAGGCGCTCTGGCCTGTGTGCTCCCCCGCCGCTCAGAGGTGAAACCCTCTGAGCCCACTGCATGTCACTCGATGGCCTTGCCCATGTCTTCCACCACTTTCTTGGCGTCGCCAAACACCATCATGGTTTTGTCCATGTAGAACAGCTCGTTGTCCAAACCGGCATAGCCCGCAGCCATGCTTCGCTTGTTGACGATGATGGTTTTGGCTTTGTAGGCTTCCAAGATCGGCATGCCGTAGATGGCACTGCCTTTCACGTGAGCGGCTGGGTTCACCACGTCATTGGCTCCCAAAATGATGGCCACATCGACCTGGCCGAATTCGCCATTGATGTCTTCCATTTCAAACACCTGGTCGTAAGGCACTTCGGCTTCGGCCAGCAACACGTTCATGTGGCCCGGCATGCGCCCGGCCACCGGGTGAATGGCGTACTTGACCGTGATGCCTTTCTCAGTGAGCTTGGCGGCCAACTCTTTGACCGCGTGTTGTGCACGGGCCACCGCCAGGCCATAGCCCGGCACAATGACCACGGTTTCGGCGTTGCCCAGCACAAAGGCGGCGTCGTCCGCACTGCCGGTCTTCACCGCGCGCTGTACAGCGGCACCGGCGGCACCAACCGTGGCAGCCTCGCCACCAAAGCCACCCAAAATCACGTTAAAGAACGACCGGTTCATGGCCTTGCACATGATGTAGCTCAGAATCGCACCCGAACTGCCCACCAACGAGCCCGCCACGATCAGCATGGCATTGTTCAAGCTAAAACCAATGCCCGCAGCCGCCCAGCCGGAATAACTGTTCAGCATGGACACCACCACCGGCATGTCCGCGCCGCCAATCGGGATGATGATGAGCACGCCCATGACAAACGCAATGGCCAACATGGCAAAGAAGGCGGTCCAACTCTCGGTGAACGTGAACAGCAGTCCCAGCCCCAACATGGCCAAGCCCAGCACCAAGTTGAGCTTGTGTTGACCGGCAAACTGCACCGGCGCGCCTTGGAACAAACGGAACTTGTACTTGCCAGACAGCTTGCCAAACGCAATCACCGAGCCGCTGAAGGTGATGGCGCCAATGGCGGCCCCCAAGAACAACTCCAGCCGGTTACCCGAGGGAATAGGGCTGCCCTTGGCGGCAATGCTGAAGGCCCAGGGTTCCGCCACGGCCGCCACGGCAATGAACACCGCCGCCAAACCGATCATGCTGTGCATGAAGGCCACCAACTCCGGCATTTTGGTCATCTCAACGCGCTTGGCCATGACAGTGCCGGCGGTTCCGCCCACCAGCAGGGCACCAATCACCCAGGTCATGCCAGCCATGCCGTTTTGGCCCATTTGGTCGGCGAGTTTGAAGATCAAGGCAGCGGTGGTGACCACGGCCACACCCATACCGATCATGCCAAACAGGTTGCCGCGAATGGAAGTGGTGGGGTGGCTCAAGCCCTTGAGCGCCTGAATAAAGCAGACGCTGGCAAAGAGGTACAGCAGGGTAACAAGATTGAGGCTCATTGGGCACCTTCCTTGGCGGCTACTTTTTTCTCTTTCTTCTTGAACATCTCCAACATGCGCCGGGTGACCATGAAGCCACCAAACACATTCACCGCCGCCAAGGCCACGGCCAGCACGCCCATGGTTTTACCGAGTGAGGTTTCGGTCAGCGCAGCTGCCAACATGGCGCCGACGATCACAATCGCGGAAATGGCGTTGGTCACCGCCATGAGCGGCGTGTGCAAAGCAGGGGTGACCGTCCAGACGACGTGGTAACCGACGTAAATCGCCAGCACAAAGATGATCAGGTTAGTGACCGTGGGGGACAAGATATCCATGGTGTGAGGTGCTCCGGGTTGAACTGGCTTATTTGCGTTTGACTTCGCCGCCTTGGGCCATCAGGCAGGCGGCAACGATGTCGTCTTCCCTATCCACATGCAAGACACCTTCTTTGTTGATGATCAACTTCAGAAAGTCCAGCACGTTGCGGGCGTACAGCGCGGACGAATCAGCCGCCACCAAGGCCGGCAAATTGGTCTCGCCCACGATGGTCACGCCGTATTTCACAACCGTTTTATCCGCCTCAGACAGCGGGCAATTACCGCCGACCCCGCCCGGCCCCTTGCCAGCCGCGATGTCGATGATGACAGAGCCCGGCTTCATGGACTTGACCATCTCCTCGGTCACCAGCACCGGCGCGGGCCGCCCCGGAATCAGCGCGGTGCTGATCACAATGTCGGCCAGCGCCACGCGTTTGGCCACTTCGGCTTTTTGACGGTCCAGCCAGCTTTGCGGCATGGGCTTGGCATAACCGCCCACCCCCACGGCGGCCTCTTTTTCTTCCGGCGTGTCGTAGGAGACGTCAATGAACTTGCCACCCAACGACTCCACTTGCTCTTTCACGCTGGGGCGCACGTCAGAGGCCTCAATCACCGCCCCCAGCCGCTTGGCGGTGGCAATCGCCTGCAAACCGGCCACGCCCACGCCCAAAATCACCACCCGAGCGGCTTTCACAGTGCCCGCCGCCGTCATCAGCATGGGGAAGAAACGCTGGTATTTGTCAGCGGCCATCATCACGGCCTTGTAACCGGCAATGTTGGCCTGGCTGGAGAGCACATCCATGCTCTGCGCTCGTGTGGTACGCGGGGCGGCTTCCAGCGCAAAACCGGTGAGCTGGGCATCGGCCAAGCGCTGCAGGCCGGGCGCATCAAAGGGGTTGAGCATGCCGACCACGGTAGTGCCGGGTTTCATTTTTTTGGCCTCATCGTCGGACGGGGCTCGCACTTTGAGCACCAGCTCGCAGGCATAAGCCCCTGCGGCGTCGGTGATCTCGGCGCCCGCTGCGGTGTAGGCCTCGTCAGTCACGCTCGCAGCCACCCCGGCCCCAGATTGAATTCGCAGGGTGTGGCCCTGCGCCTTCAGCTTCTTAGCCGTCTCGGGGGTCACGGCAACGCGGGTTTCTCCCACCGTGGTTTCAGTGGGTACGCCAATCAGCATGGAGCGACTCCTCGTCGTTAGGGTTACAAAATGTGAGCTAATCGCTGAGCTTACATGAGATTGACCACTATTTTTATAGGCTAAAACCCGCCCAACACGCAGGTGTCACCCGTCAAGTGAGATGCGCGGCATTGATAATTCAGCATGAACACACGTTGGACACCAAGCGTTACTGTGGCCGCCATCATTGAGCAAAACGGCCGATTTCTGCTCGTGGAAGAGCACACCCTGGAAGGTCTGCGCCTCAACAACCCCGCCGGCCACCTCGACCCCGGTGAGAGCCCTGTCAATGGCTGCATCCGAGAAACCTTAGAGGAGACTACCCACTCGTTTCAGCCCACGGCGCTGGTGGGGGTGTACTTGTCTCGCTTTCTGCGCCCCGCGCGCGGCGCCACCCCAGCACAAGACATCACCTACGTGCGCTTTGCTTTTTGCGGCACCGTGGGCCCCGCACAAACCCATCTGACACTGGACCAAGGCATTGTGCGCACGCTGTGGATGACCGCAGAGGAGGTACGCGCCAGCGCCCACCGACACCGCAGCCCCTTGGTGGTGCGCTGCATGGAAGACTACTTGGCAGGGCAACGCCACCCCTTGGAGATGGTGCACACCGATGCCAGCGTCACCAGCCCCTCTGAACACCAACCTGATAATTAACGCCTTATGAGCAAGCAATCTATGGGACAACGCGTGGTGGTCGGCTTGAGTGGCGGCGTCGATTCGGCCGTCACCGCCTACCTGCTGAAGCAGCAAGGCTATGACGTCATCGGCATCTTCATGAAAAACTGGGAAGATGACGACGACTCCGAATACTGCGCGTCCAACATCGACTTTGTCGATGCTGCCGCCGTGGCAGACGTCATCGGCATCGAGATCGAACACGTCAACTTCGCCGCTGAATACAAAGACCGCGTGTTTGCCGAATTTTTGCGCGAGTACAGCGCCGGGCGCACCCCCAACCCCGACATTTTGTGCAACGCCGAGATCAAATTCAAAGCCTTCCTCGACCACGCCCTGCGGCTGGGGGCCGAGAAAATCGCCACCGGCCACTACGCCCGCGTGCGCTTGAACGAGGCGACCCAAAAGCACGAACTGCTGAAAGGGCTGGACCCGTCCAAAGACCAAAGCTACTTTCTGCACCGCTTGAACCAAGCGCAACTCTCCAAAACCCTGTTCCCCGTGGGCGAGATGCTCAAGACCGAGGTGCGCCGCATCGCCGATGAAATTGGCCTGCCCAACGCCAAAAAGAAAGACTCCACTGGTATTTGTTTCATTGGCGAGCGCCCGTTCCGCGACTTTTTGAACCAGTACATCGCCAAAGAGCCCGGCCCCATCAAAGACGACAAAGGCCGCACCATTGGCCAGCACGTGGGCTTGAGCTTTTACACCCTCGGTCAGCGCCAGGGTCTGGGCATTGGCGGACTCAAGGCCAAAGGCGCACAAAAAGGCGGCGGCGAACACGCGCCTTGGTTTGTGGCCCGCAAAGAAATGGACAAGAACACCCTGTGGGTGGTGCAAGGCCACGACCACCCTTGGCTGCAGTCACTCGACCTCAGCGCCCAAGACCTCAGCTGGGCCGCAGGCCTGCCGCCCGCCCCCGGCACCTACGCCGCCAAAACACGCTACCGCCAAGCCGACGCCCCCTGCACCTTGAGCCAAGGCGACGACCCCAGCCGCGTCCACCTTCGCTTTGATGCGCCCCAGTGGGCCGTGACCCCGGGCCAATCTGCCGTGCTGTACGACGGCGACGTGTGCTTGGGTGGCGGGGTGATCATCGGCTGATGCTGCATTGATATGCTATTTTTTCAATAGCTGCTTACACAGTCTGGATAAGGGTCAGAGCCCTATTTTCTCTATAAAAATGGTGTCATGAAGACTCTCTACTTTTTGTCCATCGGGTGAGCGCAGAAACACCCCCCCTCCCGGCGTTCATACCATGGCAATCACAGCATCCGCACCGGGGCATTTCACTCTTTATTGACTCACCACGCCCAAATCGAGCGCTTGCAACAGGAACGATGGCTAGAAAAAACAAAGCAAAGCAGACCCCTTTGGGTCTGGTCAAAAAACACCCCCGCCTTTTATGGCTTGTGCTGGCACTGTGGGCCGGTGACTACGGGTACGAGGTCTTCATTGCCCGCCCACCGCTGCTCTACCAAGGCGCGCCACAAGCGGTGTCCGGCTCGAACTGGCACACCTGGTTTCGCATCCTCAGAAACCACGGGTTCATGGTGGGGTATTCGGATCTGCGCGGCAACCCCTTGTGGGTGATGTATGCGCTGACCCCGGTGCCTACGGATGCGCCGCACCTGAAGCGACCCAGCCGGTTTGAAACCGATTGGCGCAGCTTGAACCGCATTGACCATGACGATTACACCCGCAGTGGCTACGACCGGGGCCACAACGCCCCCAACTACGCCATGAGCAGCTTGAACGGCCGCGACGGGCAAGCCGATAGCTTCTTGATGACCAACATCAGCCCGCAACGACCCAATTTCAACCAAAAATTTTGGCAGCGACTGGAGGAAGTTGAGGCCTCGTTTTTTACCCCCACTTTTGGCAAAGTGTGGGTCATCACTGGGCCCATTTTTGGCCAAAATTCACAGCGCCTACCCACATCCTGGCGGGTGGAAGTGCCCACGGCTTTTTACAAAATCTACGTCACCGAACCCACCCCCACCCGCCCCATGCAGGCACTGGCGTTTGTGGTACCACAAACCGTCAAAGGCAAGGAACCCTTGACGCAGTTTGTCACCCGCATCAAAGACGTAGAAGCGCAAACCGGGCTGAACTTTCTCGCTGATTTGGACGACAAGACAGAGACCGATCTAGAAGGCACCATTGATGTGGACTCGTGGCAATTGAACGCAGTGAATAAAACACTGCCCCGCTATCGCTGAATGCTGAACCTGGGGTCAGAATTTGCCGCCCCACCAATCGCCAACAACACATGATTTCAGGCCAATCTGCCGCACTGAACAGTGGCGTGCTTGGCCGCATGGATTGGATTGAAACGCTATTTTTTCAGTAGCTGCTTGCGCATACTGGATAAGGGCTACAAGCCTATTTGGCTTATAAAAATGAAACGACTCAACATTTCAAAATAGGTCGGATTAGCCGAAGACGCCGCTCGGCATGGGCCTACCGCTGCATCGTGATCCCGATGGTCATCAAATACGATCGATCTGCATCAAATGCTATTGTGTAAGAGCTGACCACCAAGACTCGTGCCAAATAGGCCGCCAACCCCCATAGAAATTGCGCGAGCAGCTATCAAAAATGAAGCGAATTTCTATTAAATTGCAGGTAATCCACAAAACCTCAGCCCTTTGGCGAACAAATTTTTGTTACTTGCAGTTGCAGAACATTGAATCGACTTTGCAAGATTTAATCTCCAAGCGCGATCGTCCGATTGCCAATGGCCTTATCGAGCACCGCAAATGGCTCAGGCTGAACCAACTTCTCCCAACTCCAGTGCCGAGCATTTTCAAGTTTGAAATCATCCGTTCGACTCAAGAGCCAAACACCCTCTAGCAGCCTGTCGGGCTTAGGTCGTCGAAAGCGAAAATCGGCCCCAGCGCCGACTAGTTTTTGACGATTTCGCAGCCCAATATCTGGATATTGGGTAAGAAAGCGGCGTTCTCGCAGAGCGGCGAAGCCAAAAATAGCCCGCTGCGGTCGATTTGCAGCCGACGATTCCTAAGTCCGACTGGCTGCTAGGGTTAACCCGATTCAATTGCCCCTCGCTTGTGTCGATTCAATGGCAAAAATAGGCTCAAAATATCAACCTAAGAATAGGCAAGGGTCTGCGCGCTTGTCGGGGTGAGGTATCGATACCCACGACCGCCACCGCGGCGTCAGGCGAATGCAATTTAGAGCACGAGATTGTGGACTCGAACCGATTTTTGACCTGTCACATCCCATCAATGAGGAGGCATCAATGCCGCATTTTTCCCGCTACTGGATCGCACTGCCCCTATCGCTCACCCTCTCGTGCGTGGGGGCAGAAACTACTGCGCCAGAGGCCCCGCCCCTCAAAATCGGGGTCATCCTGCCCCTCACAGGCGGCTCCTCAGACATGGGCAACAGCGCTCGGGTGGGGGCCCAAGTGGCGGTGAACGAAATCAATGCCGTCGGTGGCTACCGTGGACGCAAGTTCGAATTGGTGATTCGCGACGACCAAGCCAACCCCGATATCGGTTTGAAGCACGCCCAAGAATTGGTGCTCACAGAAAAGGTGGCGGCCACTGTTGGTTTTTGCAACACTGGCGTGGCCATGAAGGCGTTGGACGTGTTTCAAACCAACGCCCACCTGCTGATCGTGACCTGCGCCACGGGCACCGCTATCACCGCCAAGTACCCAGCGGCCGACAGTTACATCTTTCGAACCTCGGCGCGTGATGCGTTGCAGTCTCAGTTCCTCGTGGCGGACATCGCTAAACACAACCTGAAAAAAGTGGCCCTGCTGGTGGACAGTTCTGGCTACGGCGACGGTGGCCTCAAAGACCTGGAAGCGGCCCTCCAAACCGTGGGCCTTAAACCCCACATCGTCGTGCGTTTCAAGGTGGGCGTGAAAACCCTTACCGATGAAATGAAGCAACTCAAAGAATCAGGGGCGGACGCACTCATTGGGTGGACCGTGGGCCCCGAAGAGGGCGTGATTTCGGCCAGCCGAGCCGCTGTGAACTGGAGTGTGCGCCAGTACGGGCCGTGGGGCCTCTCTCACGCGTCGGCCTTTGAAATAGCCAAAGGGGCTGCCGAAGGGGTGTTGATGGTTCAAACCGCTCTGCCCAATCCCTTCATGGAGCGAAACAGCTCCTTCCTGCGGGGTTACGCCAAACTGGGAACCGAGCGCCCCATTGGCTCCATGATGTCGGCTGCACAGACGTATGACTCCGTCCACCTGTTGCTGCGCGCCCTGTTCCAGAGCAATGGCGACATCAGCGGGAAAGGGTTGAAAAATGCATTGGAAAACCTGCCGCAGCCTTACCGTGGTGTGGTGACCACCTACGACCGGCCCTTCAGCCGCACCGATCACGATGCCATTTCTTCCAACATGCTGTGGATGGGCACCTGGCAGGGCGGTGAACGCACCTATGCTTACAAGGAAGATGCCGTGCGCGCCAGCGTGATTCGCCGCAAAGAGTGATGACACACCATCCTGGGATCAGCATCCCAGGGTCAGACTGGCCACCCAATACATCCCCAATAGCGCAAATTTGCCGTACGGAGCGGCAGTGTGATGGCCTGTTTTAACGGGGTAAAATGCTCCACTTTCAATAGCTACTCACACAGACTGGACAAGGGTTAAAGCCCTATTTCTCATATAAACCTACCCCATGCGGGCGAGCATGGTTTCCATGTCTTTGAGCATGCCGTCCAGTGCTATTTTTTGTGCTTCGTCGGGTTTCAGGCAATTTTCCAGCTCTTGCTCCATGAAGCAGACGGTCATGCGCAGGTAGGTGCTGTCCAGGGCTTTGCGCACGGCTGAGAATTGTTGGCCGATTTTGAGGCAGCTTTCGCCCTCTTCCACCATGCGTTGTATGCCGCGAATTTGGCCTTCGGCACGGCGCAGGCGGTTGAGAACGTCGGTTCTGGCCGTGGCGTTGGTCAGTGCAGTCATGTCTTTTTCCTCAACAATCGGGTTATTTGAGCCGCTGGCCCAGCGCGTCCACCACTTCAACCACCACAGAAATACCCTGCCCTACGCTTTGGGTCACGGTGCAATAGCTCTCAAACGTGTTCAGCACGCGGTCCAGATGCTCCAGAGAGGACGCAGGCACGCCCAGTGTCAGCACGGCGCGAATTTCCAGCACGCGCAAACGGCCCTCGGCATTGCGCCCCACTTGCGCGTGCACATCGCAGCTGAGCGGCTCAGGCGCTTGTTTGAACTTGCGCAGGGCAAACAGCAGGGAGTCTGAGAGGCAATTGCCTACCGACGCCGCCAGCAACTGAACGGGCGACGGGCCTTGCCCTGCGCCGAGTGGGGCGGGCTCATCGCCCATGACCATGGGCACGTCGCCGCCAAAGTGAATGTCGAACTGATAGTCCTGTTTTTGCTTTAACTGGACGTGAATGGGGGTGTCGCTCATGAAATGTCCTTTAAAAGGGAGACGGCCAAGGGCGGAAGCCCTTGGCAGGGGTCGTGTCAGTTAGCGCACCCGATTTTCGACTCTGGCACGCCTAATTTTTTAAGAATGACACCCAAGGGGCAAAAATTAGTAAAACCGGATTGAAACAAGTTGACGCCGACAAAGGCGGTGAAAGCCAGCGCCCATTTGCTCACAAACAGCGGGCTGCCCTCGACGCCCAGCGCCAGGGAAATCATGATGAAGAGGCCGGCAAAAACAACAATGTAGCGTTGAACGGTCATGGTGAGATTCCTTAAGGAGTTGAAAAAAGGAGAAGCGCGCGGGTTATTTGCGCAGGCGCTCAATGCCAAGCAGCTTGAGCACGTACTTTTCATAGACGGGGTCTGTGGCACCCGTTTTGACTTTGCGCATGAAGTATTTCTCAAAGGCAATTTTGGCCAAGTGGACCCACTTGCCCTTTTTGAACCAATTCACATTGCGCGGTGGAATTTGCGGCAGGGCGACAAAAGCAGCCCCGGTGTCTCCCATGTCGGCCAGGCAAATGGCGTTCCAGGTGGCTTTGGCCTGAGGCGTTTTGCCCGCCAACTCGTCGGCAATGTTGTGCACGATGGCACCGATCATGCTTTCGATCATGTAGCCGGTTTTGGGGGTGCCGGTGGGCACGGGGGTGACCTCCACGGGGGGTATGGCCACGCACACGCCGGCTGAAAAAATGTTGCGGTAGGCTTTGCTGCGCTGAAATTCGTCAATCAGCACCATGCCGCGCGGGTTGCACAGGTTAGGCACGGCGGCCACCACATCCACCCCTTTGAAGGCGGGCAGCATCATGGACAGTTTGAAATTGACTTCATGCTCTTTGTAGGGCTGGCCCAAGTCGTCGAGCTGGGTGACAAACATCTTGCCCTGCTCTACACGGGTGGTTTTGGCGTTGGTGATCCATTTCATGTCGCGCCCACGCAATTCGGACTCCAGCATGGATTTGCTGTCGCCGACGCCGCCCAAGCCCAAGTGGCCAATGTAGGGTTCGCTGGTGACATACGTCATGGGCACTTTGTCGCGCAGCTTGCGCCGGCGCAAGTCGGTGTCCAAGATGAAGGCGAACTCATAGGCGGGGCCAAAGCAGCTGGCACCCGGCATGGCACCAATCACGATGGGGCCAGGGTTTTGCAAAAACTTTTCATAGTCGGCAAACAGCGCCTGTGCGTGGTCCACCGAGCACACCGAGTGGGTGAAGCCGCCCCCGCCGCCATGCACGGGGCCGGCGCCGGGCACTTCGTCAAAGGCGAGTTTGGGGCCGGTGGTGATGATCAGGTAGTCGTAGTCCACGGTGTCGCCGCCCTCTACCGTGACTCGGTTACCCGGTGCGTCAATCTGGGTCACGGCCTTGCCGATGAACTCAATGCCTTTGCGGGCCAGATACGGCCCAATTTCTAAGGTGACCTCATCACGCCCTCGCCAGCCCACTCCCACCCACGGGTTGCTGGGCACAAATTGGAAGTAGCTGGTGGCGTTGATGACGGTGACGCGGTGGGCGTCTTTGTCTAGCCGGTCACGCAGCTCGTAAGCAGCAGGAACGCCGCCAATACCAGCGCCAATGATGACGATGTGGGCCATGATGTGTCTCCTTCTGGGTGGTGTGTTTTCAAATAATCAGGTGGGCTCTACAGAAAACGAATTCGCGTCTGTGCGCGATGCCATGCGCTTGTTAAACAAGGCGTAATACAGCACTGGGATGACCACCAAGGTGAGTAAGGTGGAGACCAAAATGCCGAAAATCAGTGTCACGGCCAAGCCGTTGAAGATGGGGTCGTCCAGAATGAAGAAGGCTCCAATCATGGCGGCCAGTCCGGTGAGGGCAATGGGCTGGGCCCGCACGGCTGCGGACTGCACCACGGCGTCTTTGAATGCCATGCCCTGGCGCACCTGCAGTTCAATGAAGTCAACCAGCAAAATGGAGTTGCGCACGATGATGCCGGCCAGCGCGATCATGCCGATCATGGAGGTGGCGGTGAATTGCGCCCCGGTCAAGGCGTGGCCGGGCATGACCCCTATGATGGTCAGCGGTATGGGGGCCATGATGACCAGCGGCGTGAGGTAGCTGCGAAATTGCGCCACCACCAGCAGGTAGATCAGGATGAGGCCCACGCCGTAAGCAGCGCCCATGTCACGGAAGGTCTCGAAGGTGATTTGCCATTCGCCGTCCCACTTGGTGGCGTACTGGCGGTAGGGGTCGGATGGCTGGCGAATCCAGTACTCGCCCATCTCGCCGGTGCCGGGCAAGGCGGCCTCAACCATCTTGCTGCGAATGGCAAAGAGGCCGTACAAGGGGGAGTCCAGCTTGCCGGCCATATCGCCAAACACATAGCTCACGCCTTGCAGGTCTTTGGTGAACAGCGGTTTGTCGATGACACCGCGCTCGACTTGCACCAACTCAGACAAAGGCACCATCTGGCCATTGGCCGCACGCATTGGCAATGCCAGCAAAGCATCCAGACCGACTTGCGAGGCCAGCGGCAGCTGCAGGCGAACGGGCACGGGGTATTTGGACTGGCCGTCGTGCAGGTAGGTGGCGTCGGTACCCGACAGGGCCATGGCCGCGGTTTGGGCCACCGCAGAGACAGGAATGCCGAGCGATTCGGCGCGTTGGCGGCGCACCCGAAGGTAGGCGCGAGGGGCGTTTTCTTTCACCGAGGTGTCCACGCCCACAATGTCGGGCGTTTGTTCAAAAGCCTTCGCAATTCGACTGGCCAAGGCTTGACGGCCTGCTTCATCGGGGCCATAGACCTCAGCCACCAAAGGCGACATGACGGGTGGACCGGGGGGCACCTCGACCACCTTGATGCGCGCTTGGTGGCGCACGCCGATGGCCTCCAACCCAGGGCGCAGCCGTTGGGCGATCACGTGGCTTTTCTCAGAACGGTGCTTTTTGTCCACCAAGTTCACCTGCAGGTCGCCTTGATCGGCATCGGCCCGCAGGTAGTACTGACGTACCAAGCCGTTGAAGGTGATGGGGGAGGCGGTGCCGGCGTAGGCTTGCAGGTTCAATACCTCGGGCTGTTTGGCCAGAAAAGCGCCCAGCTCGTGCAGGGTGGCAGCCGTACTTTCCAGCGGCGTGCCGGCGGGCATTTCAACCACCACTTGAAATTCACTCTTGTTGTCAAAGGGCAGCATTTTCATAACGACCCACTGCACCAGCGTCAGCCCAACGGAGAGCATGAGCGCCACCAGAATGCCGACCAGCAGCAACCAGCGTTTGCGCGAACTCTCCAAAAATGGCGTCAGCACGCGGGTGAACAGTTTTTGCAACTTGGGCCCTAAGCCGGTGGGCTCGGCAGGGCCTGCTGACGCGTGGCCATGGGGTTTCATCAATTTCAGAGCCAGCCAAGGCGTGACGGTGAAGGCGATGACCAGTGACAAGGCCATGCCAAGGCTGGAGTTAATCGGAATGGGGCTCATGTACGGGCCCATCAGCCCTGAGACAAAGGCCATGGGCAACAGAGCGGCGATAACGGTCAAGGTGGCCAGAATGGTCGGGCCGCCCACCTCGTCCACCGCGCGGGGAATGATGTCTTTGAGGGTGGCGTGTGGTGTGAGTTGCTGATGCCGGTGAATGTTCTCCACCACCACGATGGCGTCGTCCACCAGAATACCAATCGAAAAAATCAGCGCAAACAAGGACACCCGATTCAAGGTGAATCCCCAGGCCCAGGACGCGAATAAAGTGGCAGTGAGGGTCAAAATAACGGCCACACCCACAATCACAGCCTCGCGCCGCCCCAGCGCAAAGCCGATCAGCAAGATGACCGAACCGGTGGCAAAGGCGAGCTTTTGAATCAGCTTATTGGCCTTTTCTGCGGCGGTTTCGCCGTAGTCACGGGTGATGGTGGTTTCGATGTTGGAGGGAATCACGGTGTTGCTCAGCGTGGCCAAACGGTCTCGGACAGCCCGAGACACATCGACGGCGTTTTCACCGGGTTTTTTGGTGACCGTGATGGTCACCGCCGGAAACACGCTGCCCGCCGGTGTCACAGCGGCCGCCTCCGCACCAAGGGTGCCTTCGCCGGGCGTGAACCACACATAGCGCTGGGGCAGTTGCGCGCCCATCTCAATCCGAGCCACTTCACGCAAGTAAACCGGCAAACCTTTGCTGACGCCGACGACCAGATCGCCCACATCCTCCTCAGAACGCAGAAACTCACCCGTTTCAATGCTCAACATCTGGGGGGTGGCCGCACCGGCATCCAGCACAGCGCCCGAGGGCATGGCGGCGTTGGAGGCGGCTAAGGCCTGCCTTAGCGCCAACACATCGACGCCCCGCTCACGCAGGCGAACCGGGTCCAGCCACACGTGCACGGCCCGCCCCGGGCCGCCAAGGGTTTGCACTTCGCGGGTGCCCGCCACGGCTTTGAGTTCGCTTTCTACGGCGTGTGCCACGCGCTCTAGCTCCGCGCCAGAGGCGGCGTCGCGGCTCCACAGGGTGATACCCAGCACCGGTACGTCGTCAATGCCTTTGGGTTTCACGATGGGGGTGAGCGTGCCGAGCTCGCGCGGCAGCCAATCTTGATTGGCGTTGAGCACGTCGTACAGACGCACCAAGGCTTCCGTGCGCGGCACGCCCACCTGAAATTGCACGGTCAAAACGGCCATGCCAGGACGGGCCACTGAATACGTGTGCTCAATGCCCGCAATCTGGCTCAAAGCCTGTTCAGCCGGGCGCGCCACCATGTTTTGCACATCGACACTGCTGGCTCCGGGGAAGGGAATCAGCACGTTGGCCATGGTCACATTGATTTGCGGCTCTTCCTCGCGCGGGGTCACCATCACGGCGAACAGACCCAGCAGCAAGGCCACAATGGCCAAGAGCGGCGTCAGCGCATTGGACTGAAATGCCGCCGCGATGCGGCCTGAAACGCCTAGAGACGTGGTTTCTTTCATGGCCGCCTCACTGCGGTGCAACAGGTTGAGCGCCGGCCAAGCCGGCTTTCACCGGGTCCAGCGCCACGCGGTCACCGGTCTTCAAACCGACCAGAACTTCCACTCCAGCCGGCCCCTGATCGGCCCCCAATCGAATCGCCTTGAGCACAAATTGAGCACCGGAGACCACATAGACCGCCGTTAATTCGCCGCGACGCAGAACAGCAGCTTGCGGCACCACCATGCGATCTTGCTGACCTGATGCAAAACGAACCCGCACCTGTTGACCCGGCAACAGAGCGCGACCTGAGTCTGGTGACAGGGCCAGCCGCCACTCAATGGTTTGAGACACCGGGTCAGCCGTGGGCACGCTGGTGAGTGAGGCAGGTCGAATCCACTGCACTGAGCCATTCGCACCGGGCACAGCCACTTCCACGGACCCTACGGATTGCGCGGCTGCGGAGCGCGACACAGGCACCTGCACCACCGCGCGCAGGGGTTCAGGGGAATAAATCGTCAAAAGAGGTTTGCCGGGCACGGCCAAGTCGCCGGCTTCAACTTGCAGCTGCAGCACCCAGCCATCAAATGGCGCATTCACCCGAGTGAAGCCTTGGGCCAAGGCCGATTGTTTGGCACCCGCACCGGCTTGGTCGCGCCCGGCCTTGGCGCTTTTCAATTGGGAATCGGCGGTGTCCAAGGCCGCCGAACTGACAAAACCTTTGCTTTGCAGTTCACGGGTGCGGTCAAATTGAGATTGTGCGTTGCGCAACTCCGCCTGGGCCTGCGCGACTTGGGCTTGGCTGCGCTCCATGCCGGTAAGCGCCTCCCGATCGTCAATGGTGGCCAGTAACTGCCCGGCACGCACTTTATCGCCTGTTTTTACCAGTACGCTGCCAATGCGGCCACCCGCCTGAGCGGAAATGATGCTCTTTTTGACCGGCTCAATCACCCCGTCCAACTCAAAACCAGCGCCAACCGACTGCACTTGCGCCGCAACCGTCGGAACCTGAATCGCGCCTTGGGCCGACGCCACTGAGGCAACGAGGGCACCCAAGCACAGCAAGGCATGCCGGGCAAACGGTGAGCACCGCAAGAAGGGGGAGTGACTGAGTGAACGCATAGCTTGCCCTTTTTTAATACTGTGAAGAGTATATACACATACCCCCACCAGTACAAGAAGCGCAAATTTCGCGGTACTGTTAACAGCGACTGAAGCGGTTGCACACTTCCACTTCATTCATTGAGCGCATCGGCATAAATTTGCTCTAAAAACCGGACAGAGGCACAGGGGCCCCATCTGGCGCTCATCTTTGGTTTTTGGACGGCGCGTTGACTTCGCAGTCACTGCAAACTCTGCCCATCATTGAACTCAGATCAGCGGCCTGTTGGAGGCTACCCCCTCAATCGGAGCACGGCACCCACAACGCAAACCTCTAAAACAGGTGAGGCAAGGAGTTAAGCGCAGGTTCTAATTTGCGAAGGTGGCTTGATAGACGTGATTACCAGGATTGAGGGAGTCAAACAAGATGGTCGCACGGTAGTTATCGATGAGTGATACGACCGGTTTTATCCCGCCTATTTTTGTTGGTTGAACAATTGGCAGAAGACCCCTTTGCGGCATCATCATGACCAAGCTAGTACCAATCACCGGTTTGTCCCCAGTCACCGTGATATTGAACTGAAGACGTTTTCCAGTGTTGTTATAAGAAAGCTTGATGCGCTCGCGTTCGCGCCACCAGTCTGCGACCTCTCCCGCCCGGGCCTTCCACACCAGAGCGCGGCGCTGTTTGGTGTGCACCAAAAATCCGGGCATGGCCTTGGGCAGCGTGCTGTCTGGCTTGAAATTTTGGCTGTGAATGCTCAGTAAGCCTAGTGAGCCTGTGTTCACGACCAGATCAAAGTCATCGATCAGTGCCTGGGTGGTTTGATCCACGGTGAGCTTTTCCAAGTTCAAATTAATATCATCGCGCTGCGTGCGCGGCAATACCACCAGCGAATCTTCTTTGGCTAAGCCCTCAATTTTGGCAAAAAAAGGCAAGCGAGCCTCAGTGTCATTTGGACCGGATGCGTGATGCCGAATTCCATATTTGGGCAGCAATTGTTCGGTCGTTTCGTCGAAGCCTTCCGTGGGAGCGCGAAAGCCCGTGATGCCCTTGGTATCAGGAAGCACCGAGGCCATCTCACGGCGCATATTTTGTAAGCGTTGCTCTTGGATTGTGGCTGTCTGGCCTTTGAAGCTGTCGTGGACGTCACCGTGGTAACCCACCTCGAAGTCTCGGGCCAAGAGGGTCACAACATCGGGAAACAACTTGCCGACCGAGGTCAGCACATAGAACGTTGCGGGGTAATCCAGTGCTTGCATGATGGACGCAAACGACAAGGCATTGGCGAATCCATCTTCCGTGTCCATCTCAATGATCTGCGCCGCGCGTTTGCCATTCGGCCATGCCGCCAGCACGATCGCAGGCTCACGTTGCAGCCACTGCATGGCGTCATCGATAAAGGCGTACGCCGCCAGAGGGCGAGACTCCCAAGTCGATTCAGCGAACGCAAAAAAAACGACCCGACCCGACTCCACGCTTGCTTCGGTATAAACAATGGCACCTTCATTGCGCCGCTCGGTCTCTGTAATACGAGCCCAGTTCATGAAGCGCCCAGCCACCACTTCACCTGTGGCGCGTAACAAAGATTCAGAGGTTTTTCCCAGCCCGATGCGCTGTCCGGCCGGATGGCTGTGCGAGACGGGCGACTCCCCCGTCAGAATCAGATGATTGACTTCCGCAGCGCTGGGAATTTCACCCAGCACCTTGGCGCCCAGCGTTTCCAAAAACTGCCACCCCTCCCAATCGCCCTTGCCGTTTCGGGTACCGGTCGCCCAAGTGGTAAGAATGGCACCGCCCTTGGCTCGAAATGCCAGTATCTCCGCCCGCTCTTCCTCGCTCAATGCCACAGCCGAAGGGAGAACTAACACCCCTTTTTTAAAATTGCGCAATTGAGTGGCATCCTCAATCTCCTTGACGGCCAGTTTTCTATCTAGGAAGTAGGTGCGCCAAGGGACCAGCAGCGTCTCATAATTCCCGCCAATGCCCGCCAAGTAGGCCCGAGAGTTAGGAGACGCATAAAGCATCACATCACTCTCACCAGACGTGACATAGGCAATGACGCCGCGCACGCCCAACACCGGCGTACGCCACCCCATTGACTGCATGATTGCGAGGTAAATCAGCAAGGGCACCGCCAGGCCCAAAATGATCATGGTTGGCAGCCAGCTACCAATGCGCTTGAAAAATGGATGTGACTGACGCTGATCGGTGAAAGTGGGTTTCATGGCGGAAGGTGGCAAAGCGAAGGCAAATGTCATTGCAGATCGGGCAAATTCTCGGGCTCAGGCGCAACCACAGGCACAGGAACGTAGCGCGTAAGAAAAATAGGTTCGCGCGGACCTTTTTCGTCGAGCGTTTCATCACCCCCCTTTTTCTTGGGCTTGCGTTTGTCACGCAGTTTGAACGCGTAATAGGCACCCACGCCAACCACCATGGTGCCGATGGTCGTCACCAAAATCACGGTGGCGAGTATAGAGATGAGATCCATATCAGAGTTTTCCTTCCCGCTCCAGTTTTCCCCACGTCATGGTGTTTCCACGCCACTCTTCAATGGTTGCAAAAACTTTTGAAATGTCAATAATATTGATGTAGAAAAGACGGAACATGGCCGCGTAAAAGATCAGGGAAGGCTCTTCCTCTTCGATCACAACACAGTACGCCGCCGCAACTATATCGAGCACAGTAAGTTGCAGCCACCAATAAAAGAGCAGCGTGGCTAATCCGTATTGAATCGCGACGTAGACAAAGAAAAGATTACCTAACAAGGTCGAAAAAGGCCACATGATGCCTTCAAATAGCATGTACCAGAGAATAAAACAGTTGATGCCAGCCTTCCGCGGTTGCCACAGTGCATGGCTGTGCTTGCTGGTCGCCTGCAGGATGCCTCGGGTCCAGCGGTAACGCTGTTTGAGCAGGTCCAGCAGCCCACTAGGGGTTTCCACCCACGCGATGGCCGTGGGCTCATAGGCAATATGCCAGCCGCGCATGAGCAACTTGAGCGTGAGGTCACAGTCTTCGGCAAAAGTATCGTGGTCATAGCCCCCCACTTGCTGCAGCACGCTCTTGCGAAACATGCCCAGCGGGCCAGGAATAATATTGACCGCCCTCATAAAACTCTGCGCCTTGCGTGCCATGGCCAGCCCTTCCACATACTCGAGCGCTTGAATTTTGGTCCAGATGTTCTCACGGTTGATAACCTTGACGTTACCAGCCACGGCCCCGATCTTTGGATTTTCGAAGTGACGGATGCAGACTCGCAAGGTGTTACTGGAAAGCTTGGAGTCGCCATCCATATTGAGAATGAACTCACCACGTGCCGCTGTCATGCCGGTGTTGAGCGCCTCTGCCTTGCCGCCATTGCGCTTGGTAATCACGCGCACCGGAATGTGCTGCTGCTCGCGCGCCACGGCAATGGCTTTTTCGTAGGTGTCATCGGTCGATCCGTCATCAATCACGAGAATCTCAAAGTTCGGGTAGTCCAGCAACAGCAGCGATCGGATGGCCGCCTGGATCACAACCCCCTCGTTATAGGCCGGAACCACCAGCGAGATCATGGGCAGCGAGCTTTCTTCCACGTACAGGCGAGTCGGCACTTCTCGCTTTTTATACAAAGACTCCAAGTGGTCCATGAACGAATACAAGATCAGCACCGCATAACGAATAATCAACAGAACCAGAAAAAACAAAAGATAAACGCTCACGGCCAACAGCACATAGCTTTCCAACAGCACGCTGAATGACCCTTGAGTCTCGCGAACCGAGTTGTAGCTAAACGCCAGCAGGACGACTAGGCCGATCATCGCGGCGCTAGCCCACGCGTAGCGAGAAAATCTTTTTAAGGCCAAAGTTTTTCCAAATTCACGTTGGCTGACTGAGCGCGATAGGTGGCGTTGTCACGTGTGCTGGCCATCGACCAAAGGCTCATGCTCAGTGCCACGTCCTTGGACAACCAGCGCTTGCCTCCAGCAGAAAAACTCCAACTTGCTCCGGCATCACCGTAGAGGCGAGCACCACTCTGACCGGAGGCATAAAAGTTCCAATCGGCCCCCCCCCACTCACCCATCAGACCTGCGTATAGCGTGCCCGATCCTTCCGCAGGCGACCAGTAGTTCGGCGTGTTGAACTTCGTGCCACGGGTCTCTATGCCAATAAACGGTTTGAAATTTTTGCCAATTGGCCGCCATGTAGACGACAAGTTCAGGCTGGTGGTGAACAGTTCATTGTTGTCAGAAATGTCGTAATAATTCAATCGCCCTTGTACGGTGCCGAACGAAAACACCTCTGTCACGGTCATCCCAATATGTGAAGCGACGAGACCTGCCGCCAAGGCATTGGGGTTGCTGGCCATTCGGCCCCAGTTGACACGTCCTGCGGTGAGTGACACCTGTTCGCCCGAGCCAAACTTGATGCGTGCGCTACCATACAGGGTGCGGTCTGTCCGGGTCGGCATGCTCAGTTCGATGCTTGGCTTAAGTGACATGTTTAGGTCTTCGTAACGGACAGTCACGTCTTGCTGCGTGGCCTCGCTGTTCGGAAGACGATCATTCACGCCAGCGGTCTCCACCTCCATGATGCGGGAGCCCGTGCTGTCGCGCCAACGATGATTGAGGATGGCTGAGCGCCGCTGCATGTCAGAAGAGTCGCTGGAGCCCCCAAAACTCACCAACGTTCGAGGGCTTAACTCACGAGACGAGAGCGCCACGCCCTCCAGGGCGACTTCATTGCTGGGGTCGCTGGCAAGTACCTTGCGGTAAAGCGGCATGGCCTCGTCATCACGGCCACGCCAGCGCTGGACGTTGGCCAGACCCACCGTGGCGTCATTGGCATATTTCCCCGTGGTCAAACTTTGGTAGGCGGGAACCGCCTCCTTCAGGCGACCGGTCCAAGCGAGGCTATTGGCAATAATCAATTGCAATGCTTCGTCCGGTTTTTCCTTAGCGAGTAAAGCCATGCCCGCCGTGCCTACCGCCTGATAATTCCCCGCTGCATTAAGGTCAACAATGCGTTGCTGATCCGGATTACGTTTGGGGCTGTCCTCTTCTATTTTGACTGGGCCAATCGGGGGAATGTACTTAAAGGGGGCTAGTATCGGCCCGCCATAGGGAAGGGTGGTACTTTGTGGATCTAGCGCGGGGTTGGACAACACTCCCTTGGTATCTGCCAGTGCCAGCAGGGGCAGGCCCATTAAAAGTACCAAGGGAGCCAGCTTGCATCTAGGAAATTGTGCGTAACGGGCTGATGACGGTTGATTCATCGCGTGTAAATTTTTATTTTTCATATTTTTAAGTGGTTGCATTTTCAGGCAGTGCAATTAATGTGTCCGTTTGGATGCATCGGCCCCCGACGCCGCTGAGGAATCGCTTGGCTGCGCGCTGCGGGTTGCACGAGGGGCGGACTTCCTGCCAAAAGAAGGCCTCACCACATTCTTGTCATACCGGTATAAAGTTCCTTCTGGAGCCGGGTGAGGATGGCGCTCAGCCGTTGCGGGTGCCGCCGATACTGAAGCTCCAGAAGGTTTCACCGCGTGGATGGGGTAGCGCGTTAGATTGGCCGGCAGCGCGGGCCGATCATTTGAAACACGTTCATTTGAAGCAAAGATCGCTTTTGATATCGAGTCTGTGGACGTTGCGGGCCGTGCCTGCATCAGCGACTCTGATTCGTCGGTCGGGTCGGCGGTCAATCCTTCTGTCAATACCGGCGAGGCGGGAATCATGGAGGCGTAATCCGGCAGCCCACCTTGCTCAGCCGCGCGCACTAGCACCGGGAGCGCGGCTTGTATTTCCTCACGCTGGATCAAAAAATGGACGTCATCAAAGGCTGTAGCCACCGGCATGCCAAGAATTCTTTCCAGCGTAGTTAACATGACAGACTGCGGGCAAGCATTCAGAAACAAATAGCAATACTCGCCGTCAGTCGACACCAGATCGCCTGGGCGCGACAAACCACTAACGGTCAATGACTCCGTGATCGTCATGCCAGCGCCCGGCTTGCCGATGATCATGGCGCATGGAATGTTGAGCGTTTGCGCTTGGTCAAGAATGCTCTCGACTTCGCGCACAAAGCGCAGTGGCGCGAGATAGCCGCGCAATCGTGTGGGCAACACACTGGCCAGTGCCGCTTCAAAATTGATGCTGACATCACGACTGAAAATTTGTCCTTTTAAAGAGTCCAACAGCAGGGGCAATCGATTAATGGGCACATCCCGGTTGACGACTAAATTAAGGCCAAGTCGCAGCAACAAGGCTTCATTCTGATAGCGCAGTGAGGCCCCTTTTTCTTGAACAACGATCCGCGCATGTCGGCCCAAATTTAACCGCAGCGTGTGGACCGCCTCAGCCAGTTGTCGAAGATTGGTGTTGCGCTGAAAGCCCAAAATGGAAGTCGCGGAACGGGTGTTGCGCGTGGCATGCATCAGCCCCACCAAGGTATCTACTTGGTGCCAAGTACCAGGCATCTGTTTGGCCAAACTTCCCAGATCTGGATCCATATAAAAGAAGTGGGCATCGGCTTCCTCGACCTCTTCCACGTGGGCATCGGGCTCACCTTCCGAGGCTTGCTCGAAAGTCACCAGTTTGGTCGACGCTTCATAAAGTCCGGAATCAAGTGTCGTCAGCCGAAAATTTCTGGCAGCTACTGCGCCCTCTGGTGATTGCCAGTAATCAAAAACAAGCTCCAGTCCGTCTTTGTCAGCCCCCAATCGGGCGATCCCGGTCAGGCTGTCCATGAGCGCATTCAAGGTGCCGGCCTGCGTGCCGGTGGCGCGCGAAAAAACCAGCAACGTGGTCACGCGCTTTTGTGCAGCCCACTTTCGGAGCACATCGAGTTGATCCAATGCCAGCGAGAGATCGTGCAGACTGAGCAAATCGTCAGCCTGGTCAAAGAGCAGGTAGCTGTTTTCTGGAATCTCGAAATGCTCTAATTCATCGACAAAACCCTCCGCTCCAAAACGAAAAATTTTCTTGGAAAATTCGTCTTGCATGACGAAAAAGTGAAGGCGATTGGCGGCCAGCAGCTCGTGCACATTAAGATCGCCGTAGGATTCAATTCTTTGAATAAACTGCACTGGCTCCGAAGGAACAACGACAGTACACACCAACCCATCGTGGATGGCGCTGTGAAGGCTCTCAGTTAGGATCGGGAAACGGGCCGTCGGGGTTTCGGCTATCAACACATACACCCCACCACCGACCATGCTGTCAACCAGATGGGGCAAACCGCGAACACCGACCCGGGCGGTTGGCGCTAGGGAGGCGTATGACAATGGATCATTCATAATTCACAAACTTTGCAAAGTTATTGTTAATCACCATAATTAATCCTAAGTTTTGCGACTGCCTATGGTAGCGGTTCTTTGCAGATCGGAAATGTTAAAAATTACCATCATCTCTTGGCTTGGGTGGCTGATGCGACGCAATACCG
This sequence comes from Rhodoferax sp., assembly GCA_017997975.1. Taxonomy (GTDB): domain Bacteria; phylum Pseudomonadota; class Gammaproteobacteria; order Burkholderiales; family Burkholderiaceae_C; genus Rhodoferax. The sequence goes on along the minus strand of JAGODZ010000005.1, from coordinate 16,074 downwards.
TTGCGCTCGGATGCACGGGGGCCGTTGTTGCTCTGTTGCTGGGGTGTAATACGACCACGTCATTTGATTCCTCGTCCAATGCGCCCAATGGCTTGATGGCACCCCTTCCTCCAGGATTTTTCGTGCCAAAAGAGGTTTTCAGAAAACCCGTCGGCACCGCACAACCGCCCCCCCCCGCCGCCAGAACGGCAATGGCGTCAACGGCAATAGATTCCAAAGCAGCGTTGAATACGCTCGTTGCGCTGACAACCCCGCGCGCACCGTTGGTAATTTTGTACACCTCACCCGCCACGCAGGCGTACTTTGCGACGGGAGGACTGGACGCCAAAGTCAATGCACAGTTGTGGGAAGTTTTTCTGCGCAAGTACAAAATTCCATATCAGCGCTTAGAAAGCGTTGACCAATTGGAAAAAATTCAGACCGGGGTTCTGGTGCTCCCCTCCACTGTCGCCCTGTCGGAGCGCGAACGGCGCACCATCATGGAGTTCCGTGCAAAGGGCGGCGGAATTTTGGCCTCATGGCTCACCGGGGTGCGAAACGAGAATGGCGACTGGCTCGGATTCGACTTCATGGAGAGCGCCTTGGATGTCAAAGTGGTGGGCAACACGCAGGCGGATGAAGATGACAACTTCATGATGCCCTACGGCGACAACCCTGTGACGCATAGCTTGCCAGCGGGACTGAGGATTTGGCTCGATCGCCCAGACGAATGGCACCCGCTTCGCCTGATGGGGGCTCATCCTGCCGCACAAATCATGGATTGGTCGCGCACAGTGGTTCCTGGGAAGCCGGGGGTCGCTATTGTTTTTGATGAGCGCAAGCAGGTGTCAGGTCTGTTGTCTCGCTCTGTCGCCCTAGGTTACCCCGAGCGGCTTTGGCTCTCCGCCGATCCCAAAGCTCTTGAGGCTATTGCCCACAATGCTTTGATGTGGTTGCTGCGCCAGCCCGTGGCCTACGCCTCCGCGTGGCCCCATCCTTATACCAGTGCCATGGTGCTGGCCGTTGATTCGCCAGACGTCGTGGTTGATATTGACCTGGAGTTTGCAAAATCTGCAGAGAAAGCAGGTGGGCGTGCAACTTACTACGTGTTGACAGAAAACGCTGTTAAATCGGCGAATATCTTGAAGGAACTGAAAGCCAGGGGCCATGAAATTGCGTACCTGGGCGACCACTTCGTCGGCTTCAAACGCCAATCATCAGGTGCGCAAGCGAAGCGACTCGACGCCATGCGCGACGAGCTGAAGGCCGCAGGCGTTGAGGTCGCGGCAGACGCTGGGTTTCATGCGCCTATGGAGTCTTATGACAAGGTCACGGAAAGACTCTTGATAGAGCGCGGCTTCAGTCACTATGTGTCCTTCATGGATGCGACCGATGCGCGCCTGCCTTTTTTTGCGGAGCCAATTGAAGACAATCAACAAACCAGCCATTCTTTGGTTGTTTTGCCGCGCACGCAAGGGGGTCCTGAAGACAGTGAGGACGACGGAGGACCGGGAGACCTGTTGAAAACGTACTTGGCGGAACTCGATTTGGCTGAAAAAATGGCGGCCCTCTCCGTGATCAGAATACCCAACCAAAACATGCTCGGGGCACCTGAGTTAGATACCTTTTTTAAAGACATGGGTGCCCGTCGGGGCCGAATGTGGATGGCAACGGGAGGGCAGGCAGCGAATTGGTGGCGCGAGCGTGAGCGGGTTCATATCAGCTTGGATACACTGGCAGCGGTACCCCTCTTGACAGTGACGATCAAGGGGGAAACGCCATTGCAGCAGGCGGTAACGGTGTTGGTAAACCTTCCAGCAGTTGGAAGTTTTTTGCGATTGGTAGCCAAAGACAGCACCGAAAAAATCCCAAAAGTGACTAATATTGACACTTGGCGTGACGCCGTGGTGCTGCAAAACTTAACCCCCGGCACCTACCATTGGCAACTGTATTTCGATCATGCGTCCTTGAGCGGTGCCAAGTAACTACAAAGGTATGATGTATGGTGCCTTCACTTAAAGAGGTTCTTATGCGATATGAATTTTCAAAATCGTTTTGTCACCGTGTATTGACGATGCTACTTTTTTGTGGATTAGTTGCTGCAAACGCTCAACCCACCGGGTTGCTCTACGACCCAGAGCCGCCCGCCGACTCCGCTTATGTACGCGTGGTTAACGCCGCTCCCAAGGGAGTGGTTGATGTCCGGGTAGATGGTCGTTCACGCATCCAGAAGCTAGGCACAGGCGAGGCCAGTGAATACATGGTCATAAGCGCTGGCAAGCACACCATTGCTCTTCATGCATTGGGAAAACAAGAGGCCCAACTCACAACAACCCTTGATGTCGTTCAGGGGCGGGCGACGACAGTCGCCTTCACGACACTGCGCGGAGATTCGGTGCCTGTTGTTTTCGAGGACAAAGCAAACACCAACAAACTCAAGGCATTGCTCTCGGTTTACCACTTGGCTGACAAGGCCGAACCACTTGACGTGCTGACGGTCGATGGCAAAACCAAAGTGTTCTCAAATGTGACTTACGGCACCTCAGTTTCTATTCCGGTCAACCCCATCTCCATTGAGTTGATAGCCGTTAAGGTCGGTGAAAAAACGCCTCAAGCGCGTACTTCTCTGGCCATGTCGCAAGGCGGAACCTACAGTGTTCTGCTGTTACCCAGTGATGGTGGAAAATTAATCGCACAATCGGTACAGAATAAAATAGAACGTTATACCGGAAAATAACGCGTGAGCTTGGAAGGTCGCTCTTCCTGCAGCAACTCATAAAGCTTTAACAAGGAGATCGACGATGAAAAAAAACATACCCTACAAGTGGATTTATGGTGCCATGTTAGCGAGTGCTTTTGGCATGCCAGTGACTCAGGCCGCTGAAACCACGGCCACGATCATCGGCAAGAATGATTGGTTGTTCGTTCGCTACGAATTGGCTTTGCCTAGTGATCTTCCTGATACGCAGGCCACCGTGCAACTCATTCAAAAAACCCAAAAGTTACTCAGCGACAATGGTGTTGCGCTGGCATTGGTGATTGTCCCGTCCAAAATTCGGATTTATGCCGAGCACTTGCCTGATAGCGTGAAGCTGGACAGCTACACGGCCGACAAGTACGAGAGTGTTGCTAAAACGCTCACCGACGCAGGCGTCAACGTGGTCAATCTAAACCAGCCTTTTTTGAATAGCCCGCTGCGCAACAGTGAGACCCCTCTTTTCTTACGCCTTGACACCCACTGGGCACCTGCGGGCGCTTTGCTTGCCGCGCAAACGGTGAAAGCGGAGATTGACAAGAATGCGGTGTTAAAAGCGGCCCTCGCGGCGACGCCGGAAGCAAAATATACCTTTTCTTGGAATAACCGAAAGATCAACCACAGGGCGAGAGATTTAGTCAACTTGCTCCCTAAAGACGCCCAAAACTTCCCTTATGAACAGGTGTTGTTGTTCAAGTCGGAAAAAGTTCAAGCTGCACAAGCAGGGCTACTCAATGCCGGTGACAACGTCGCAATCACGGTGATTGGCAGCAGCTACACCAATAAAAATACCGGCTATCCAGATGGATTGCGGTTTACGTTGCAGCGCGATATTCTTGACATTTCGATACCCGTTGATCAAGGGCCATGGGTTGGACTAGAGTCCTATTTTCGCGACGACGCGTTTCAAACCAACAAACCCAAACTCATTGTCTGGGAAATACCTGAACGCGAATTGCGCTCACCCCCTAATTACAAATACCGTGATGCACGCTATGTCAGCGACAACAACGAGTGGTTTACGCGGGTGTCAGCCTTGGTGAAAAAGGCCCAGTAATACCGCCTGTGATCAAAGCCAAGCGGCGAATGGAACGCCTTGTCAATAGGGGTGCAATTGATAGTCAACTTGATCAGGATGTGTGTCAAACACAAGGCCTACTAATAAAGAAAGCGAATCATGAAACAACACAGTATGTGCAGGCGCTGGTCCGGGGCGTTGCTGGCGGGCCTTTTTTGCATGGCGACTTCTCATGGTGCAGAGTCGCCGGGTATTGTCGGCAAAAATGACTGGCTCTTTTACCGATACGAACTGTCGGATGCAGCCGACGCAGCGCAAACTGCAGAATCAATCGGACTCATTGGGCGATTCAATAAAGTACTGGCTGCTAACGGCATCAGCATGGCTGTCACGATGGTGCCTTTGAAGATGCGTATTTACGCTGAGCACCTCCCCGATAGCATCAAGCTCAACGACTACGTAGCAGGCAATTACGAGAACATGCGCAAGTCCTTAGAGGCCGCTGGCGTGACGGTGGTTGACCTCAACGCGCCGTTCCTGAGCAGCGCTAAGCGCAACTCTGATACCCCGCTGTTCTTTCGGCTTGACACGCACTGGACACTGACGGGGGCCATGCTGGCAGCCGAAACCATCAAAGCAGGTATTAATGCCAACACAGCGCTGAAAAAGGCACTTGATGCGACACCTGAAGAGGTCTTCAGCATGAGTGTTAGCAAGCGCCAGCGCCCGTCAAAAGGCCGGGATTTGATCGACCAACTACCACCGAATTCAGGGACTTTTGCACCGGAACAATTCACGCCAGTTAGCATCATGCGAGCGCAGGCACCAAAGGAGGACTTGCTTGGCAACCGTGCGTCCATTGGAATTGCCTTGGTGGGCAGCAGCTACTCGCGCGACTGGACTGGCTTTGTGGACGGGTTGCGGTATGTCTTGCAACGCGATGTTTTGAGTGTTGCTGTGGGCGCTGACCAAGGCTCTTGGGTGGGATTGGAAAGCTATCTGCGGGACGACGCCTTCCAAGTCAAAGCGCCCAGAATGCTGATTTGGGAGATGCCCGAGCGCGATATGCGCGCGCCACCCGATTACCAGTTTCGCGATGCACGCTATGTGAGCAACAACACCGAATGGTTGCTGCGGGCCTCAGCTTGGGTACAGAGCAGTTGCAAACCATCCACCGTGACCGCCAAGGTGACGTCAGTGGGTCTTGGCGCACAAGCGGCCCACGTACAAGGAAACGATGTAACGACCGGGCCAACCAATGACAACGAGTTTATTGAGCTGGCCTTCGACAAGCCGATCGAAAAACTCGACTACCTGATGGCAAGTGTCACTACCGCTGGGTCAAAAACCATGGTCTTAGAAGGTTCAGGACCTGGCGTCACAACGCGCCGATTCACACTCAGTGTGGCGGGGGATGATGTCGCCCATGCTCTCAAAACACCGCTGCCGTCAAATGCCAGTGGTTTCACAAAAGTGCGCATCTACCCTGGAAAGACGCAAAGCTTTGCACTGCAGCGTTTGCAAATTTGCCGCCAGCCTGAAGACCTTCTCAAATAAAGCGCAGGTGCCGGTGAATGTCATCGAACGACGACATTCACAATGGCAGCCCTTGCTTTTCAAGCTCGCTCAGGGGTGCAGAGAGCATGCGTTCGGGTAGCTCCCAAACAATGACCTGAGGCTTTGCTGTTTTAAAGGATTCATTGGCGAGGTAATCTTTTGCCGACTGCAAAAATCCCCCGCCGTCACGTGCCACATTCAACACCTCCGAGCCTAGCGCTTGTTGTAAGTAACCTTGAAAATTGGCGCGCAGTGAGTACGAAGTGCCCACCAGAACGACGGGAACACTCACAGCGTCGAACAGACCGGCTGGTTGGGCCGCTTCGGTTTTTGTTGTAAGTTCCGATATTTCAAAATCAGGGCGTGGCCGCGTCCAGTTGGGCATGTCATTCAGGTTCATCATGCGCATCAGATCACCCGGTTTCTGCGCAATTTGGCCGCTTGAGTTTGTCACGAATGAAACCAAGGGCATCGCCACCCCCAGAGATTTAATCTTTTGTGCCACTGTCGCCGCAGCGCGTTGAGCCCCCAGCTGGTTCCAATGGGTGTCGGTGAGATAGTACAGCGAGGGATCTGTCGGACTGGGCGTCAAGGCAGGCAACAAATCGGCCACAACCACCCCTTGCAAGCGCAGTGCTTCCAAAGCAGATGGATAACGACTTGCATTCCATTCAGGGTAATGACCGCCAGACAACTGTTGTGCGTAAACCCGTGCCTTGTCAGGCACCAGCGCAACAACAAGGGTGACACCTTCGTCTTTGAGCACCGTAGAGGTTTTGGCTAGCAGGGTCAGACGGTCCTTTTGATGAACCAGCGCGTTGTCGTAAAACTGTAGCTCTTCTACTGAAAACAACCACCCATCACGGCCCACTCGCACTTGGTCACCGGCACCATGCGTCAGCAGGTAACGACCGGCATTGGCCCATGCAATGAGTTCGCCACGCAGGGGGAGGTTTTTGTCCAGTTGGGTGCTCAATGCCCCCGTGGTGCGACCTTGCCTAAAGTCATTCAAGGTCAAAGGTATCTCCTGCACGCCAGGTGAACCAAGCGAGATCACGGCCTGCCAAAAACCGAACCCCATTACCCCCAGCATGGCCACGCCCGCCAACCATACTTCGGGCGATGTTTTGGTGCATTGTTTCGTCATGATGGCCTCAAAATTGAAAATAGAGAAACGGCGTAAACGCTTGCGAAGACAGCGTTGCGACCGCCCACAAAAAGAGGGGAATCAGTAACATGCGCAAGCGGCCCTCTGAACGCCGCCTGAGCCAGGGAAGTGCAAACACCAGCACAACCCCAAACAGCATGACCAAAAGCCTTTCGGGCGCCACCTGCCAAGCCAAGTCAGGACTGATGTGCCAGCCTGACAAGCCGGCCATGCCGGCAAGAATCCGAAAGGCGGCTCCTAAATCAGCCGCCCTGAAGAAAACCCAGCCAATCATGACCATCAGCAGCGTCCAAGCCACGGCAATGGGACGGGGCAGACGGGGTTCGGGATGGCGCTCCCGCCAAAACCGCTCTAATGCCAGCAGACCCCCATGCCAGGCCCCCCAAACCAGAAAGGTCCAATTGGCACCATGCCACAGCCCGCCCAAAACCATGGTCAGCGTCAAATTGATATAGGTCCTGCGTCGCCCTAGACGGTTACCGCCTAAGGGAACGTAGAGGTACACGCGCAGCCAAGTTGATAGCGACATATGCCAGCGGCGCCAAAATTCGGTGATGGAGGCAGACGTGTAGGGATCATCAAAGTTGGGGGGGAATACAAAACCCACCATCAAACCCAACCCAATGGCCATGGTGCTGTAGCCACTGAAATCAAAAAACAATTGAATGGTGTAGGCCGAAATACCCAGCCAAGCGTCCACCAGGGTGGGATTATGGATGGCAAAGGCAGCCTCCACCAATGGAGACATCGGGTCAGCGACCAACACCTTGCCGCAAAAACCAGCCATGAAGATCAGACACCCTTGTGAAAAAATCTTCCAAGAATGTTCACGGTGTCGAAACTGGTCGGCCAGCGGTTGGTAGCGCAGCACGGGGCCTGCGACCAACTGGGGGAAAAAGGAGATAAACGCCGCAAAGTCGAACAGGTTTTCCGTCTTAGGCGCATCCCCCCGGTACACGTCCACCATGTAACTGATGGCCTGAAAAATGAAAAATGACAAGCCAATGGGCAAAATGACGTGCGCGTAGCTGAATGGCGTGAACCCTGCAAGCACCAAGACGGCATTGAGGCTGTCCACGCCAAAGTTGAAATATTTGAAGTACGCCAATGCCGCCAGATTGAGCGAGACGCCTAAAGTTAAGACAGCAAACCGGCGGTCGCGCCATGGGGCAGACTCCATGACCAGCGTTAACACGTAAGTGCCGACGCTCACCGCCCCGAGCAACAGCGCAAAGTCAGGTCGCCACCAGCCGTAAAAAATGTAGCTGAACACCAAAATCAAGGCCGACCGTGATCGAAACGGAATCACGTAGTAAGTGGCCAGAAAAACCGGCAAAAAAATGAAAAGAAACAGGTTGGAAGTGAAAACCATAATGACTCGATGTTGTGCTAACGAGACTCTGAGATGCCATTTTCCGAAAGACGATCAATGAGATCTTGCAAGCTTCGCCCCCCACGACGACGCAAGAAATAATCCACCAATTGATTGTCGTCGTAGCCCATCAAGAAAAAAGCGATGCCTCCGACCTGCCGATCAATCAGAAAGTCAATCTTACGACCCAACGACCACCAATCTTCAAACCAGCCTTCAACAAATTGCCCTTCATTCCCTATGAACTGGTAGTAAGACGACCCACTCACAGGATCGTGTGAGGCACCATATTGACGAACCCGATCTTGAACATTAAAAGGCACGTCAGGTGGTGAATTCAGGGGAATGGGGGCGAAGGAAGTGATGCGGCCCTTGCCTACCGTATCACCGCGCAACTTAGGGGCGTTAACCTGCCACTCATAGCCATACAGCGGAAAGCTGAGGAGCAAACGCTCTTTGGGTACGCCCAGTGAGATACCGATGGCGTACGCTTTTTCCCAAGTGACGGCTTCGCTGCCAGTCAACGGGGCAATTGGCCCCGCCGTTTTGCTGTCAAGCCAATGGGCGTCATAAGCTTGCAACACCACATGATCAACCTGTGCCAGTGTCACAGCGTCATACAGCGGGGACACACCACCTATTGGAAGAAAAACCGACAAACCTCTGGGAGGGACTTGTTGACGCAGGCGCGCGGAAAGGTCGCGCACAAACTCGCGGTAACGTTCAATAGCCTTGGGCTGCGCCAGCGTGTAGATTTCGAAATCAAGCTGTAACCCGGCCACACCCGTCTGGTCTGCCAGTGACAACGCCTCCGCGAGCAAGCGCTGCGTTGCCTCGTTCGATGAAAACAAGGTGTTGAAGGTCGCTTCCTCAAAAAGTGTCAGCGTGAGGTCAAGCGGGGTGTTGGTCTGCTGAACGGCGAGTTGCAAATCGGTCCACTCCTCTGGCCAGCCATGGCGCTCTGAAATGGCCCCATTGGGGGCCACCTTGAGCTCAAAGAACAGCAACCGATCCAGCTGGCCCAGTGGCATGCTGCGCCAACTTTGCGGCAACCACCAACCGATGTAGCCCCAAGCTTTAGGTGCCCCCGCAGGGGCGGGGGGACCGACAAAGAGCAGGATTGACATCAGTGCAGCTTTCAGAAAGCGCGTCATCATTTCTCGGTGCTGTCAAGCAGCCAGTCGGCCACATACTGAATATCCAAACTGGCCTTACAACCGGGCTCGTACTGAAGCACGGGGCGCTCAAAAGCCAAGGCCTGTGACACCTGCACGTCCTTATGAATTGCCACTGGCACCATTTGAGCGCCATGATCGGCGAACAACGCGGATCGCACTTGGTGCCCTAGTTTTCCATGGGTGGGCATTTGGTTTAACAACAGGCTCATACCGAGAAAGTCAGTTCGCTCTGCGGTGTAGTGTTCCACCAAGGCAGTTATTTTCGGAATACTGGCATACGACGCGGCATCGGCCAGCAGAATGACCATCGCCCGGTGCGCCGCCATCAAGGCTTGCTGAAGGTACACGTTAGGCCCCGGTGGGGTGTCCAGAATAATGAAGTCAAACGCACCCTCGTGCAAAGTGTCGATACCGTTGACGACCCAATTCGGGTGGCGCTTGAGTTCTGCCTCGAAATCTTCCAATTCCGCTTCACTGACACGTCCGAATGGGATGAATTTCACCTCGAAGGGGCTGTCAAAGATGGATGCGGGCGAAATCCCTTCTCGAACCAGACCCGCAATTTCATCTGGGTCCATTCCCAGATGCAAACGTTGTGCATTTTGCGGGTCCAGATCAATTAACAGAACCCGTTTTTTGCGTTGGACCAGGGCCACGGCGATGTTGGCTGCGAGAGTGGATTTTCCGACCCCTCCTTTGCCAGAGATAAAAGCGATTACTTGCATAGGTCATTTCCATAGAGGGAGCCGAAGAATGACGAGCTCAACGGGCAGCACCCATTGAGTTGGAGAATTTCAAGTTAAGACGGTCAGCCTCTGTGGCTTGTGCGGGCTTCTCTTTGACGCCTGTTTTTGGCGATGCACTTGCCGCAGGCGTCTGCGCTTTCTGCGTTGATGCGACCGGGGTGGTAGCGTCAGCCTTGGGAGCCAGCGGTTTGCTGGGTCTCACTTTTGCGACAGGCTCCCCCGGCTCGATGGGTGCAGGTTGACTCGCCTCGACCTGGGGGGAAAGGCGCTTACTCGGTTCAGACCCAGGGCTAGGGTTGGGTAACGGAGGCGCCAAATCAGCCGAGTTTCTTTTGCCAGCGTCAAGAGCAAGGGCAGCCGACAGTTGGTTCAACCCAACGGGGGGCTTGTCTAATTGGAGGGCGCGGCTGTAAAGCGCTTGGGCTTCTCTCAAATTGCCAGCGCGGGCTTCGATGACACCGAGTTTGACCAGCGCCTCTGGGTGCTTGGGATTGGCCCGAAGCAGCTTCCGCCAGAGCTCAGCGGCGAGGTCATCCCGATTCTTTTGCTGCCACTGCCGCGCCTGATAAACCAACTCGCTTCCGATCAAATCGTCAGCCGACCCCGCCGAATGGGCCACCCCAACCAGCAAGAACGCTAGCACGGCAATCTTTCCCATAGTTTGCATCACCGGATCAGGCCGACTTCTTGATACGACTGGAGATGACACGGCGCAAAGGCCGGTAGGCGAGGGCTGCCAACAAAATACTGGCCAGCAAGCCAATCAGGCCCAGCACCAGCGGTTGGTCGGAGAAAAACCACCGCACCTTGCTCATGGCAGGGAGTGAGCCCAAGTAATAAGTTTCGCTGACCTTGGCATGTTCAACGTTCTTGTCATCGACCACCGCAAAATCACCCTGAATGGATGCCACCCGATCAGGGTTGGTGAGCACATCTGAAATTTTGCGCAAATCCGCCGCCTTGTCCGCATACAAAAGAACGACGCTACGGGCCGCTTTGAGGGGCGACTCAAACGCCATCATCGTTGTCAAATCACCCCCACCAGACAAAGTCAAACTGCCTTGCGGTCGCGTGATACTCTGCACATCTTTTTGCTCCCAGCGGTAGGTCGGTAGCCAACGTTGCACTGGTTCGCGCACCCGGCGCTCCCCACCCGTCTGCATTAAGGGTAAGTTTTCTGCCCACTTGGTCATCAGGTTTTGACTTGTTGCTGAACCGATCACGATCAGGTCCCTATCGGCCATTTTCTCCACGTCGGCAGCGGCGATAACCGAATGACGCAGCGCGGGATAGGCAGTGGCCTCGCCCATGCGGCCCATCAGCATCAGGTACACACTTAGCTCATCCGCATTGGGGCGCTCTGGCAACACCACGGCCGTTTCTGAGAGATCCGCCATGCGCGTGAATGGAAAACCAATATTCGAGAAATAGGCCAAATTTGGCAAGGCCACGTAGCGCGGGAAACCGCTGAAGTCGAGCGTTGACTCGGGGTCGATGGACGCCTGCAGGTTGTCGGGCGGCAGGCTGGCGCACTCGCCCTGCTTGATGACATCAAAGAAATAGCCCAACTGCAGTTGATCACGTCCAGCGCTGGCATAGGGGGGAAGAAACATCGACTCTTCTCGTACCGCGCCATTGGCGGTCTTGAGCAAATTCAGACGATCGTCCTCTTTGGCATTGCGGTCAGGCGCATTGAGTGCCAGCGTATCGATGAAATTATTATTGAGGTTAACGTTGAGGCTGGAGTTTTGGTGCAATGGCAATCGCGTTGCGCGGTACTTCAACTGAAGTGGCACGCCAGGGGTACGCCAAGTGAACAGGTCTGGGGCCATTCGATAATTCAGGCGGGCCACCTCGGGGTAGTACCCTTGCACGCGAAGTTCTTCCAACCGTGCCAGCTCACCAAATTTAACGGGCCGATCGCTAGGGACCCAAGCCGGCGCATCATAGGGCTTGCGCGGTGCCGCTTCAGTTTCCTTGGTCACATTCACTTGCTGGCCCGTCAGGGTCGGGTTGATCAGCGCAATAGCGCGCGCGGCGCGCGCCAGATCGTCGTCTGTACTTCCTGTCACCACCAGCAGTTTTGCGTGCGGTTGCGTCGGGTGCGGTTGGATCGATATATTGGAGCCGGTGGCCCCCCGAACGCCGTCAATGCTGTCGCCACTCTGCATAAACAGCACGGCGTTCCCCATTGGCAGTGTGTTCAGTAAGGCAGGGAACTGAGCACCGCGAGCACCGGCCTGAAGCCCAAACCACGAAGCCACTACTCCGGCCGCTTTGAGCGTACCGAACGAGGGTGTGCTGGCAAAAACAAAGGGCAATCGCAACGGCCCATTGTCACGTTTGTCGAAAAACGGAGCCGGCAGGTATTTCAGATCATTCGCCCTCGACACGGGGGCCAGCGTCAGTTCAATCCGGCTCAGGTCACTGAGTGTGAGCCACAGCGAAGAGTGGAATGGGTCTTCACATTGGCGTGTGTAATGCCCAATGAGATTGAAGCGCAGGCTATTGACATCGGCGAACAGGCGCGGATCCAGATTCACCTCGCGCGCATTGGCCAAACCTTTGTCTTTGGGCAAGCCCTCCAACATCGCGGTGCGTTCATTCAGCAACACGCGAAAATGGCTCAGTTCAGGGATTAAGGCGGGAGAATAGTCGTAGGCGAGACGCAATTTGGCGGCCACTACCTCCTCATCGGCGCGAATGGAGAACGTTAATGTGCGTGAGGCATCAACCCCACGCAGGTTCACAGCTGACCACGCGCCCATCTGTTTCAAGCTAAGCGAAACAACCCGCTGACCAATGACTTCGCTCGGGTCACCCTCGCTCGAAACGGCCTGTCGCTTCGTCGGTTTCGTGACTCTCACACTGTCGGATATCGACTCACTGGGTGCTGAACTGGCACCCCCGGCGATAGCCATCACCAGAGCAGCAATGGTCAAGCGAACGAATGTTTTTTGGGCTGGGTGTTGAGGTCTGTTCATATCTTTTGTCTTCATTTACCAATCCAGTGGCCCAATCGCGACCATTTTAAGAATTTGTCAAGATTCCAGCCTGCCGCACGCAACTTGGCCCAGACTGTGGTGAAGGGCCGAGTGACCCACGATGGCAGCGGGCGATCGGCATCCCGCCCAGGCAACCACTGCGGCCAATCTGGCCCCCGCGAAAGGACGGCAGCGCCGAAAAGCCGATAGTCATCTTTTACCCCGTCTTCAATACGGAGTGTCAGCGTCCCGTTGTGCTGGGACACCACGCGCGCCGGAAAAGTAATTTCGCCATGCCCCCGAAAAATCGACAGGTTGATCGATGACTCCACTTCGACTTCCAGCGGCACTGGCAGCTTGAGCAAGAGGGCGGGTTGCGGAAAGTTCTGTGTTACGCAGGCAAGAGTCCGCCCCGAGGGCATCTGAACCATAGCGGGCATGTGCAACAGCAGACGGGTTTGCTGGCGTATGTGACGCGTTTCCTCGGCGACGGCCAACATGGCGGCAAGTAACATCAAATTACAAACACACCAAAGAAGGTAGAGCGCAGCCACTTCCTGCGCAGGGCTCTGCAAAAACGGCAAGCGGACAATGCCAGCAGTGAACCCAGCGAGATTCAGAAGAGCGACAAGCCCGTAGAACCCAACGACCCACCGATCGAAAGGGGCATGAGGATCAACCTTGACCGTGCCCAAGAACCTGCTCAGCTCCGTGCGCAAGAGGGTCAACGTGGTGGGAATTAGCAGATACCAGGCCAAAAGGGATTCGCGTAGGTCACCCCATGTGGAGAGCCGATTCGCACCCCGCAATCGCATTTGAGCGACGTGGACCAATAGCAGGTATGGCAAGCCGTAGGCCACCATGAGTTGGGGCGTGGTCTGAACAAGGTTCACTCCCGCCAACAGGTAAGCCAGTGGCGCGGTAAAAAAAACAAGGCGCGGCACGATGTAATAAAACTGCAGCATGGCCTGCAGGGCCACAAGGTGCTGCCTCCAGCGCAGCGTTTTGCCTAGAAAAGGGCCATCCACACGGAACAACGCTAAAGTCGATGGCGCACCCGTCCCGATGTCCAACGGCTCTAAGACCGGGAGTGCCTCTTTTTCTTCGGTGCAGCCGATGTAGCCATGCCCATAACCTCGTGCTTGCAGCTGGAGCGCCGTGTGCGCTTGAGCAGACACAGGGGCTGACGTGACGCCGCCGATATCGGTCAACATAGAGCGTCTCAACAAAGCGAAAGCGACATTGCCAGGGAGTGTGGGTGCCTGGCAGAGGGCCAAACTGTGCGCTGCCGGCGCTGGTGCCAGAAAGTGGTGCGGCGTTTGCAGCATCGCCAGTGTTTTGTCCCGGACAAACCAGCCGCTCATCGTCTTCAACAAGCTTCTGTCGGGTGTTTGCGAACCGTCCAATATCAGAATCAGATCACCTTGGGTGCCAGACAAAGCGAAATTAATCAGCCCGGACTGCCCCTCGACCGCGTCTTGGGGCACGAGATAACCCACCCCAATCGAATCGGCAAAAGCCTGAAGACGATCACTGCGTACTTCATCTAGGATGTAGGTCTTGATTTTTGCTTTAGGCCAGTCAAGTGACAGGGATGCCAGTGCGGCCTGTCTGATGGCGGCCTCAGCTTGGCCCTGAGCAGCAACAAAAATATCCACCGTCGGCCACTTTGTGGTGTCGGCTGGCAGAGGCACTGGCGCTTGCATCAAGGGCCAAACAGTTTGCACGCTGCGCAACATGATCAACAGCAAAAGATAGAACTCGACCGCGCACAACCCCATACCCAATACAAAATCAAGATTGAAATCGTATCCCAACGTTTGCGTAATGCGCCAATAAAGGTAGCGAGTGGAGACGATAACGGCCATGCTCCACAACACCAGCGTTACCAATATGCCTGCATAGCGGCGTAAATACAGAGCGATGCTGACAAAAAGAACAGAAAACGCAACTTGCCCACCCTGCGAAAAGCGAGCCGTCATCAGCAGCACGTAAACCGCGAGACATCCCAGCAGCGCCAACAAGCTGAGGCCAGGCAAGGACCATGCCCCAGAGTGTGTCAGATCCCCTCCCCATCGAGTAAGCCGCCCCCTCAAATAGGGCCGCGTGCGGTCGACAACGGCGGCAGCGCCCCAGCGCTCGCGCCACAGAGAGAGCACCAGTCTTGGACTCATCGGTTCAACGTGTTGATCACCCAAGCCGCGAGACGGGCAAGGTCATAGCTGGCCTGACCGTGCGGATCGTAAATCAGGACCGGTTGCTGGAACGCCAGTGCTTCGCCGACAGCCTCATCCCGATGGATGCGGATAGGTGCCAACCGCTCACCAAAGTGCTGCTGCAACAGTTCAACCACATCACGATTCAAAGGCTCGGACCGATCAACCTGATTGAGAACATAAACGCTGCCAAGCTGCCGGTGCAGTGATGACATGTCATCGATCCACGACTCCATCGCCGGGATGGTGGCGTAAGACCCCGCATCAGCCAGCAGCACAATCAATATCAGATCAGCGCACACAAAAACCTGCTTCAAATAAACGGACGGCCCCGGCGGGGTATCAATGAGCACGACAGCATCGTCACCCAAGTTGGCTTGCTTGATTTGGGTTCCCACCCAATCAGGTTGATCGTGGAGGAGCGCCTCAAAGGCCTCGCGATCAGGCTCACTCACCTCGCCGTAAGGCAAGCAAGCCACACCAAATTCACTGGCTGAAGTGGCATCACGCCAGCTGTCGCCCCGCAGCGACTGCTGGCACACGCCACTCGTTTGCACTCCATGAAGACCAAAGTGCCATTGCAAAGCATTTTGCGGATCAAGGTCGATGACGCAAACGCGCTCGGGACCGAGTCTGGTCGCCATCGCCGTGGCCAAATTAGCGGTGAGGGACGTTTTACCCGCCCCGCCCTTCATTGAAACAACACCAATAACACTCACCGTTTGCCCAACCGAGTCAGGAACGATGATTTTTTGTCACTCGTTTTACTGATGGTTTCCGACTTTTCTTCAAGACGACTAAAAATACTCGCCAGCGAATCATCGGAGAGTTTGGGCTTGAGGGACACAGGGCTAGGAGCCGTCGGCTCGCTGGCCGCGGAATTGACAACATCTAAGACGGATGCGTGGCCATCAGGCTCTAGAGCTGGCATCAGCAGGTTGGGAGCCGGCTTGCTGCGGGCACTCGTGGTCTTCTTCTTCGGAGCGCTTGCTTCGCTAACGCGCGGTATGACCGGTGGTGGTGGTGGTGGCGGTGGCGGTGGCGGTGGCGGTGGCGGTGGTGGTGGCGGTGGCGGTGGTGGTGGTGGTGGCGGAGAAGGCG
>JAGODZ010000050.1 GCA_017997975.1 Rhodoferax sp. | reverse complement strand
ACGATGCCCCTGGCGCGCTGATTGCCGCAGGGGGAGACCCTTTTGCTGGCTTTGCGCCGCTGTTCAAAAGTGCTGATCTGCGCCTTGCCAACCTCGAATGCGTGGTGGCGACCACCGGCAAGGTGGCGGACAAGATGTTCACTTTCCGCGCCCATCCCCGCACCTTGCCGGTATTGAAGCGGCACTTTGACGCCGTCTCGGTGGCCAACAACCACACCGGCGACTTTGGCCGCAACGCCTTTGCTGAAATGCTGGACCTGCTCAAGCAGCACGGCTTGGCGCAATTTGGCGGTGGCCACAACCTGGCCCAAGCCCATACGCCGTTGATGTTTGAGCGCAAAGGCGTGCGCATTGCGCTGCTGGGCTACAACGAATTCATGCCCCGCAGCTTTGAGGCCGACGCCCATGCCCCCGGCAGCGCCTGGAGCGAGGACGAGCAAGTGGTGGCCGACATCCAACGCGCGCGCTCCGAGTACGGCGCCGATGTGGTGATTCCCGTGATGCACTGGGGTTGGGAGAACGAGCCGACCGCCAACGACCGTCAGCGCCAGCTGGCCCGCACCATGATTGATGCGGGCGCCGACGCCGTGATGGGCGGCCACCCGCATGTCACCCAGGACATTGAGCACTACCGGGGCAAACCCATTATTTACAGCGTGGGCAACTTCGTCATGAAAGAGTCCGACAACGACCAACAGCGCTTGGGCTGGGTGCTGCGCCTGCACCTTGACAAAACCGGCGTGACCGCCTTTGACACCCATGTGGCCCGCCTCAACTTGAAGGGCATTCCCAAACCCGACCCGTTCAGCCCCAGCCCGTGCTGGTCACGCGGTCAGAGCAGCGTGGGACAGTGCCTTGCCGGCGTACCCCTAACGACGCCATCCCAGTGATCGCGCCCAACGGACGGGCTCTGAACAGTGGCCAGCTACGCACGGGGATATGACCATACGGGATGCGGCAGGTAGGCTTCTCAGCCAGGCACAGTCCGAGTGTTGAAGGATGCGTTTTCCCAAAGCGTCGATCTCAACACGCCTATCCAGGCGGTCCATCATTTGTCATGCGTTTTGCGCGGAAAACTGCACGCAGACTCGCAGGCCCACAGGACCCTTCTCGTCGGTGTTCTGCAACGCCACCGTAGCACCCATACGATCGGCAAGCGTCTTCACAATCGACAAACCCAGGCCGGAGCCGACTTCGTCATTGCCGAGAATTCGGTAGAACGGGTCAAACACACGCTGGCGTTCGACCTCGGCAATGCCTGGGCCTGAATCGCTCACTTGCAAGGTGGCCTGACCCTTGGCGGTCTGGATGCTCAAATCCACCTTACCAGCTGGTGGTGTGTAGCGAATCGCGTTGTCAACAAGGTTGCGTACCAGACTCTTGAGATCGATCTCATGGGCTAACACGCTAGCGTCCGCCTCGCCTTCAATGCCAATATCGATGTCTTTGGCTTCTGCCAAGGGCATCAAGTCTTCAATGACCTGATGACACATCCGTCGCAGGGAAACAGGCTCTGCTTGACCCATGTCTGCCTCCCGTGCCCGTGCCAAGGCCAGCAATTGGTCAAGCAATTGGCGAGATCGCATCAAACCTCCCTGCAAGGCAGCAAGGCGCTCCCGGGCTGGGGCCGACATCTCGGCGGCGCCCAGCCGTTCAGACTGTAAAGACAGCGCCGTCAATGGCGAGCGCAACTCATGCGCCGCGTCAGCCAGAAATCGTCGCTGCAGCGCCATTGACTGATCCACCCGTGCCAGCAATCGGTTATTGGCCACCACAAAGGGTTGAATTTCAGTGGGCAAATGGCTCTCATTGAGGGGGCGCAAATCATCTTGCGAGCGCTCATCCAACTCCAGTGCCAGTTGTTTGACGGGTTTGAACATCTGCCGAATGAGCACACTGGTCAAGATCAACATCACCGGAATCAGCACGATTAAGGGCAACAAGGTTCGCAAGGCGCCGTCGCGGGCAATCTCGTCTCGAATGGCCGTTTGCTGGCCAGCCACGATGCGGGTGCCGTTGGGAAGCGTTCGCACCATCAACCGCCAGGGTTCATCTCTGACGGTTAGGGTTTGAATGCCATCTGGCAAATTCGATGGCAATGGAAGCACTGTGTCACGAGCATTGGCAGGTTCAGGCGCTTGACCTACCGTTGGAAGAGTCTGAAGAATGACGCGACTATCCGGGTCTGCCACGCCAGAGTAGACGGGTGGATCCTCAGAGGTCACAGAGAGCTTGTGCTGATCAGCGAGGACGACAATTTGGCGCAGCTGATCGTCCTGCAACTCATTGGCATCGTGAAAGGTTGTTGCAAATGAGAACACGCCTGCCAGCAGGGCGAACCCGGTAATGACCGCCGCCAGCCAGACTGAGAGTTTGAACTGCAGCGACTGCGTTATTGCTCTTTTGAGACCATCCATCCAACCCCCCTGACATTCTTAATGGCATCGCTGCCAAGCTTTTTGCGAAGCGAGTGAATCAGGAACTCGACCGCATTGCTTTCCACCTCTTCGTTCCATCCGTACAACCGGTCTTCCAGATCAGTGCGAGACAGAATGGCGCCCGGGCGGACCATCAAGGCGTGAAGCAGGGAGAACTCACGGCCCGACAGGCGCCACTGTTGACAGTCCAGACTGACCTCCCGGGTCGCTGGGTCAAGCGAGAGCCGGCCATTGGACAACACCGGGCTGGCAACGCCGCCCTTGCGCCGAACCACAGCCCGCATGCGCGCCAACAATTCGGTCATCTCGAAGGGTTTGAGAATGTAGTCATCGGCACCCCCATCGAGCCCACGAATCCGGTCGTCCAGCGTGTCGCGGGCGGTGATCACCAGCACGGGCACGGGGTTGTCCTTGGCACGGATGGAATGCAACACCTCCAACCCGTCTTTTTTGGGTAAACCCAAATCCAGCAAAACGACACCGTAGACCTGGTCGGCCAAGGTGTTCAGCGCGGCCTGCCCGTCACGCACCCAGTCCACGGCGTAGCTGGCGTCCTTCAGCGCCTCGGCGACCACCTCGCCAATCATGGCATCGTCTTCAACCAGCAACACACGCATGGGGACCTCTGTTAGTTGTGACTTAGGTTTGACCTTATCAGATCGGCAGGGCCGCGGACGGCCCCGACGACGGCACTATTTGGCGGCTTCGAAGGTGGCCAGTAACTCTTTTAAGACCTGTGAACTGGCCTTGGGATCGGGATGACTTGATCGAACTGTAGTCAAGGTATGGTCCATGGCCCGATCCACCCCATGCCAGGTGGCTGCCGACCGGGGTTTCAGACCCGCTTCCGCCCCATCCCACGCGACTTCAAGATCCTTGATGCGCTTGACCGCGCCCGTCATATCGCCTTTGTCGACCAGACTCAATACGCTGGTGGCGAGGGTTTTGAATTCAGAAAGATCACCGAGCTTGACCGCAGGCGCCGCCTCAGCGGAGGTCGCGATAGCAAGTGACCCGAGGGTCAGACCGAGGCCAACAGAGGCTGCCGTGGCAAATACAGCTGAGGCCAAAGAGTTTTTGAGATTGAAGAATTTCATGATGCGCAGCTTGAAGTTGATTGAATGTGAAAGGGAGGAAAAGCAGGAATGGGGAAAAGGGTCAGACCGACTGGGGCGTGCCAAGCACCACAGTGCGACTGGACTGGCGCTGAGCAACCGCCACCAGGGCTACGATCACGGTGAGGAAAATAACGCTGGTCAGCATGGCGCCAAAGCCCAGCCCGCCATAGGTTTTGGCCTGAGACAGCAAGTCACCCAAGGCCGCACCGAGGGGGCGCGTCAGGATGTAGACCAACCAGAAAGAAAGTACCGCATTGAGGCCAAACTTGAAGGCCAGTGCAATGGCGGCAATCAAACCAGCAAAGGCGAGTACGCCCACCTGAAAGCCCAGACCCAGCGCCTCAGTGGCCAGGTCACCGGCGGCAGTGCCCAGTGCGAAGGTGCACAGAATAGCCCCCCAATAAAAGAGTTCACGCCGACGGGTGTCAATGGCAAGAATAGACAACGTCCCCTCAGCCTTGTACCAGACCGCGAAGATGGCGGCCAGCATGGCAGCGAACACGCTGGTACTGACGTACAGGCTGACGCCCAATCCATCGGTCAACAAATCGGTGATCTGCGTGCCGACCACGCTGACCAGTACCACGGTCAGCCAGTACATCCAAGGCGTGTAGGCCTTGGCGCGCATCTGCATCGTCACCGCAATCGTCAGCAAAGTTGCCATCAGTACGTTGGTAAAGGTCTTGCCCAAGCCGACATTGACGCTCAGAGAGTCAGCCACCGTTTCACCCACCGTGGTGGACATGATCTTGATGACCCAGAACCCCAGGGTTGCAATTGGGACTTTATTTAGCAACTGGTTTGAAATGGAGGGGTTAGGGGTCTTGTCCATGGTTTTCCTTGAAGGGTTGAAGGGGATGGACTGAATGGTGTTTGGACCAACTTAGGCCACACTTAGGGACCCATAAAAAGCGCCACCTGCCCACAACACGCAGAATTTCGACTGGCTTCGGTCCTAAGCACGGCCTAAGTTTGGGTGAATAAAGTTGGTTTTGAACCAATCAAATCAGCTCTATCCCACCTTACTGAAAGCCAGCTATGTCGCAAACGAAAAACCTATCCCTCTTGTTACTAGCCGCTGGCATGGCAACAGCGGGTGGATTCGCGCTGGAGGAGTCCGCCCATGAAGCCTCAAAGGTCGATGCCATCGGAAGCGCTCAGAGCAGGAATGCCAAGGCCTCACAGTTGCCAACACGCCCAACATCATGGGTGCGTTGGCCATGGTTCGCAGCCACAGCGCGCTAACAAACCGCCATTTAATAACACGGCCTCGCTGTTTCCACATTGGCGCGGACCGCTGACCTTATGCCTTTAAATCAGGAGCGCCTCATGTTGAATGCCTTGCCCGGGAACTGGCTGTCCCGACTATCTGTACAGATGCTGATCACCGGCGCCGTTCTGCCGTCCTCTGCCCGCCTCGCCAATGAAATGGCCCAGCTGGCCTTGGGATCCGAGCATGTTCTTGAGCTGGGCGCAGGCGGTGGCGCGGTCACCACAGCGCTAGTCAAAGCGATAGGATCAGACAGGATTCATGCGGTCGAACTTCAAGAGCGACAAGCCCACCAGTTGAAAACGCGGTTTCCCGAAATTCGCGTGTCACAGGGCACGGCGGCGGCGGCCTTGGACACCTGCCAACAACAAGGTGTCATTGCTGTGGTGTCCAGTCTTCCCTTTCGATCCTTGCCAACCAGCATCAAACAGTCAACCATCACCAGTTTGCTGCGCTACCTTGGCAGTCGCAAAGATGCAAGGCTGATTCAATTCACCTATGGCTTACGCGAGCCTTTTGATGCGGGAGCGGAGTTTCGGTGGACAAGGGTTGGTTGGGTGTTCGCCAACCTGCCGCCAGCCAGTGTTTGGTTGCTCACCTCGATCTAGCGATTCGGCCTTACCGTTGAGACCAGCGATCGCTATCCGTATTGCCATCGCCCTTCAATACCGCACCCACCCCCGTCGAATCGGAATGGCAAAAAGCTGGTGGTAGAGGCGAGTCGCACCTCGGTACACCGTGGCCATGAACCAGTGCTGTTGACGAAAACACAGAGAGGCACTTAATCCAGCCACCAGTGCCGCGCCCACCATGTCCAGCGGAAAGTGAACTCCCAGGTAAATCCGCGCCCAGGCCATCGGCAATCCGAGCAGAGCCAGCAGAGCACCCACCGCACGAAGACGTTGGTGCATCAGAAAACTGAAGGCCACGCACCACTGCAACGTCAAATGGTCGCTTGGGAATGAGGAGTCTGGTGCGTGGGACAGAAATGTATGCCCCAGACCCACCACAAAAGGACGGGGATGCTGCCAGACGAGGCTGATCAATTGATTGATCAACAACCCGGTCAAGCCCGCAGCCGTGGCTTGCAGCAGCAGCTTACGAGTTCGCTCGCCGCCACGAAGCCACCCCACCATCAACCCGATGGGAACTAGCCAAATCATGTGTTCGGCGAATAATTTCGCGATGAACAACATCAACGCGCTGGGATGGGCAGACGCATTGATCAGCAGAAAGAGGGAGTCGTTGAGTTCTTGCATGGCGTGTCAAATTGGCAGATCAGCCGGGTGGCCCGGTCTGATCTGGGGTTGAGCCTTAATCCTGCTTGTCGTGATCATCATCATGATCACCCTTGTCCTCAGTGCTTGCTATGACGGTGCCTTTGTCAGCGTCCACCCTGACATCAAAGGTCTTTGCACCACTGACAACTTCAACGTCATAGACGATGCCGCTTTTGCTGTGCTCCAACTCAGCGCGTGTGGCCCGGCCGTTGGCTTGTTGCTCGGCGGCAGCGACAGCTTGAACCAGTGAAATTTTGGTGGCTGGCAGGGATGCGGCGTCATTTCCGATGGTGGTTGCGGCGAGGACCGCGATACTGCTGGCAGCCAATACGGCACCGGCAATGGCGATTTTTGTGTAGCGAAACATGGTGTTTTCCTTGAGATCAATTTAAAGAGTGGTCGAGTTTGAAACCCAGCTTAGCGATGGAGTTTCAACTGGCTCGAGAGTCGGGCAACGTCGTTGCTGCTGATGGTGATGGCGCTGCCGTCCATGGCTTGAACAACTTGACCAATCGGTTTGAAGACGGCCTTGCCGTATGAACTTTCCACCGCCATCTTGCCGTCGCTGTACTCATGCAAGGTTGACCCATCTTTGAGGGCGACAACTTTTTCAAAATTGCCATGATTCCAGGAATACCCCGCTGAGGCGGTGGAGGTCTGGGAACTGGCACTTGCCGCCACGGCGGTAGTGACAAGGACGGCGATCAGTGCGACCGATTTGATTGACTTGAACATGCTATTTCTCCAGTTGCTTGCACGCAGATAGTTGCGTGAGTTGGAGAATAGGATTTCAGACTTAGCTCAGACTGAGTAGTAGAAATTTGTTTATAAATTTCTTCAGATGGCTTTCCGTCGCTACCATAGTTAAAAAATCAACTGTCAAAAATTTGCACATCTTAAAAGTGCCGCGCCGAGCTGACGTGGTAGCGCGTTGTGTCAAGAATCGCCATTGAGTCGTTCTTGCCTTGTGTGGTCAAAGCGGTGGGCCCTCAATCCTGTGTTTCGTCTTTGCCTGTCGAGCGCAGATGAATCTCTCGTTGCGGAAACGGTATGTCTACACCGGCTTGCTGGAAGGCTGCGTCTAGCGCCACGTGCAATTCGTGCTGGGTGACAAGCCGCTGGTCGATGCTGCTGACAAACACCCTCAACTCGAAGTCGAGCGCACTGGGGCCAAAATTAACGAAATAGGCACTGGGTGCGGGGGCCGATAGCACCTGAGGATTGGCCGTTGCGACATCCAGCATCAGCTTTTGCACCTGCAAAACATCGCTGCCGTAGGCCACGCCGACCTTGATCAGTACCCGCGTCACTTGGCTGGTCAAGGACCAGTTCTGCACCGTCCCCGTGATGAAGGACTTGTTCGGTACGATGACCTCAAAATTATCAAAATCGGTGATTGTGATGGCCCGAATCCTGATGCGGCTCACCGTGCCGGTGGTCAAGCCGATGGAGACCACATCCCCTACCCGTACTGGACGCTCGAACAGGATGATCAGACCGGACACAAAATTCGCGACGATCTCCTGCAAGCCGAATCCCAGCCCGACGCCGAGGGCGGCGACGATCCATTTGAGTTGAGACCAATCAGCGCCGACGTAATTAAAAGCGGTTGCCAGTCCAATCCCAATGATGGTGTAGCGCCCGATGGTCGATATGGCATACCGCGTTCCAGCATCAATCTGCAAACGCTGTAGCAACGTGAGTTCGAGAAACCCCGGAAGATTGCGTGCCGCGATAAACGTCATCAGCAGCACCAACAGGCCCAACAGGACATGGCCCAGCGTGATCACTTCCATCGTGTCGCCAGCGCTGGTCGTCACCACCTGTGACCACAATGCGATGTCATTGAACACACTCAAGGCGGGGACAAGGCCGCCCCAGATGCCCGACAGCAGGACGAGAAGCACAATAAAACTGGCTGCACGCAACAGCGCCCGAGTCTGCTGGCTGACCGCGACCACATCAATCGCAGGCGCGTGGTTCTGCAAGTTCAGGGTTTCACTGACGTCACCAGCTTCTTTTCTTTGCGCCGCTTCCAGCATGGCCTTGGCGTGGCGTTCGTCGGCCTGGCGCCAGGCGGCACGTTGGCCGGCCACCGCCACCCCTCGCATCGAAACAAAGAAAGCAATGACCACGATCATCACGATCCAACCCGATGCGAACATACGGCCCTGTAACTCGCCCGCGGTGGCGAAGTAGCCGGCTGCAGCCAGTCCAGCCAGCAGCAGTGGTAGGGCGACCAAGACGTTGAACCAGACACCTCGCATGCGCATGGTCAAGCCCTCGCGCTTCAACTCGTCGACGAGGTCTCCTCCAGGCAAACGGAATACTCGGTACATGAACAAGGCCAACGCCAGCGAACCGCACATGAATGACAGTCGGCCGATGCCATTCAGCAATTCTGGACGACCACTGGCGCTCGCCATGCCCACGACCATCGCCGTTGGAACGAGCACCAGCAGAAGCAGACGCAGCGCGCTGCCAAGCCGCCGGATCGCATGTTCACCACGACCAAAATGCGCGACGAATACACCACGGGGACGGCACATCTCCATGAAGACACCCACCATGCACCAGACAACAGCGACGGTCATCAAACCCTCCCCCAGCGCGTCGATGAAGCTGCCGTGACCGGCTGAGATGCGTAACATCCAACCCACTGCGCCCATCACAGCGGGCCACTTCAATGCCAGCAACAAGCTGGCCGCACAGGCTGCCAGCGTGAGCCCAAAATGGTCATCGCGCGAACCAACGGGCTGAGCCAGTGCGTCGAGTGACGCGGCCAAGCGCCGACGCATCACGAACAAGCCAACAATCACGGCCAGCAGTCCAAGGCTGCTGAGTCTGTGTGTGCGCCAGGTCGATACAAGCCCCGTTGGTACACCAGACCAATTCAAGGGCGTGATCAACCAAGCAATGCCCGTGATTAATTGTTGCAACCAATCCCTTCCAAGCGGCGCTTCACTGGGCAGCCACAGCAGGCGCTCACTGAGTTGTGAACGCAGCTGTTGGGCATCCTGCATAACTTGAGAGTCCGTCGCTTGGGCATCCAAGAGAACGGCGATCTGCTGGCCCTGTGCTTCATCCAGATCGACCAAAGCCGCGCGCCTGCGCTCGATAAGGCTTGTCATCAATGCGATATTGGACTCGGAATAGGGCACGTTATTGGCATCCAGGAAACGCTTTGCGACAGCATCTACCCCTTGCAAGTTACGCAGTTGCTGCCCTGTCTTCAGGCGCTGCACCCGGGCATCGACCATGGCGTCTTCGCGTGCTTCGGTCCGCGCCTCGATCATGGCACGGGCAGGCAGATCAGATTGCAAGCTTCGCAGCAGCGGCCCAGCCTCGTCACTGATACGTCCCACCGCGAGAATCTGTTCAGCGTTCTTGCGCGCCTCTGTGAGATCGTTTTGTTGCGACTGCAATTTCAGTTGCACGCTGCGCTCCTGATCCAACAGCCGACTCAATCGCTGCAACTCGACACGGATATCCGCGGTCTGGCTGGCATAGTCCCGAAGTGCTGCCGGCTGTCCGTCCAGGCGGCTGGCAAACGCCTGTTCTTGAGCGGCCTGCTTTTCAGTCTCGCGTTTGCGCTGTTCGGTGATGTGCATGCTGAGCGCCACAATCGCCGCATCCACCTGCGCAATATGGCGAGTGGTTAGATCACGCTGTGCCATTGCAATCGATTCGCGCGTCGGCAAGCTGAGCAACTCCTGCTCGGTTTTTCCAATGCGCGCAGACAACTCCTGACGAACAGCGTCCTCGCGCAGACGGCTGACCTCAACCACCAGCGACGACGCAGTGCCCGGGATGGCGGCTGGTGGCTGGTTGAGCTGACGGCGCAACTCAACCAATTCAGCACGGGCCTGCTCTGGGCGGCTCGCCATGTTCTGGAGCGACTCCTCTAGACCCCGATTGCGGCTGCGTAACGAGACAGCTTGAGTTTGCAGGGAGGCAAGTTTGAGCTGCATCCGGACGGGGTCGTCATCGGCAAGATCCAGTTGAAATTCAGCGGGTCCCGACAACGATTCGGCTTTCAATCCAGCAATCGTTTGCTGCGCCGTCTGCAATGTGGCGGCAAATTCAGCGGCGGAATTGCGTGCGGCTCCTGCAGCCTCCACCACAGTGAACGCAGCATTCAACTGCTTTAGCACCAGATCGCGCTCTTGGGCCGCTAAGTCTGTGCGCGCGCTGACCACCGCAATCCTCGCTTGGATAGCGTTCAGATTCAGCTCCAGCGGCACGGCGGCAGAAACACCGCTGTATTTCGCCGCACTCTTGGCCCCCGTCTGAGCTGCCGCCACTTGAAAAATGAACATGATGGCGATCCCACACAGGGATGAAAGCCAAAAGCGCAGGGTGTGATGTCGAGCGGTCGAAGAATACATGGCGGTGGAGCTTGGCAGTTAATTGGGTGTCGACCGTGTGGCATGAGCCGCCACCTCATGGTCTCAGAAGCGCGCGTCGATTGTGGAACGCGTCAAATCTTGATCCGGCCCTGCGAAGTATGACTAAAAACTACTCGGCTTCACATGGGCTTGGTGATCTCACACGAGATTGACGCGAATAAAGAGTGGCCAGACAGCTCTTGGCGTTTATTCGCCCCCGTTCACACCCGCAATACAGCGGCTTCATGACCTGCTGGCGAGAACACGGCAGGCGCAAATGGCTTTCCACATGGCGGTAAATCACCCAGTGAGACGACTTGCTTGTGTGACCACAATGTGGCTGCATGGTAAATTGCGCTCCATTTATTCACTGACACGGCACCGATCGGGTTGAACCCCTTGGTGACGTGCCTGCATCAAAGGACCACACTGTGCACCACAAGCAATTCGGCTTTGTCAATGGGGCCATCATGACCCTGCTGATCGGTGGCCTCGCCATTGGGGGACTGCTGCTGTATGGCTTGGTCACCGGGCAAGAGCTTCCTGTCTGGCCCGCTGTCTTGGTGGGCCTGGTTAACTTGGTCGCAGCCGTTAAAGTGATCTTGGATGTCAAAAAAACCAAGCAACAGCGTGAAGCCACGCGCACGGCCCAGACGTCCAACACCTCCTCCAAACGCTGACACAGAGCGGCCATGCAGGCGCTGCAAGAATTAGCTCCGCCCCAGAAGCCACTGCAGTGGCTTGAATCGCTTTCTCCCAGCAATTTCGCCATGGTCATGGCCACTGGCATCATGTCCTTTGCCTTTGACCTGACCGGGCAAGCGAGATTAGCGGGCGGCTTGTTTGGGCTCACTTTGCTGGCATGGGCGGTGTTGATTGGCCTGAGCGCTTGGCGCCTGGTGAAGTTTCCGCAAGCCGTCAAGGCTGACTTGCTGGCTATTCGCCGCGTGTTTGCGTTTTTCACGCTGGTGGCCGCCACCAATGTGCTGGGCTTGCTGTTGCTGCACTACGGCTATCTTTACGCGGCCGTGGCGTGTTGGGTGATGGCGTTTGTGGCGTGGTGTTTGCTGCTGTACTTGAGCTTTAGTGTGTTGGTGTTTTTGACCCACGAAAACAGCGTCAACGTGGTGCATGGCGACTGGTTGACCTCCATCATCGGCACGCATTCACTGGTGCTGCTGGGCGCAGGCATTGCGCCGCACTTGGGCGAGTACGCCGGTTACATGATGATCGAGATTCACCTGCTGTGGGGACTGGGCCTGATCTTTTACGCTTTGTTCGTGACGCTGTTTTGCCACCGCATTTTTTTCATGAGCTTCAAGCCCGAAGACACCTCGCCCTTGCTCTGGGTCATCATGGGCGCGGCTGCGATTGGTGCCAATGCCGGCACCAGTTTGATTTTGGCCGACACGCCGATGCCTTTCTTGGTGGCAACGCGCCCTTTTATTGACGGCGTCTCTATGCTGCTCTGGGCGTGGGCCACGTGGTGGATTCCCATGCTGGTGATTTTTGGTCTGTGGAAGCACCGCGTACGGCGCTTCCCCTTGCAGTATGAAACCGCACTGTGGAGCATGGTGTTTCCACTGGGCATGTACGCCGCCGTGAGTTACCGCTTTGGCGCAGCAGCGGACTTCCCTCCGCTGACTTGGATCTCCGGCGTGATGGTGTGGCTCGCTTTTGTGACCTGGTGTTTGGTGCTGTGGGGCCTGCTGCGGTCGATCGTGCGCCCACGGGTACGGTAGTGGATGCCGTAAAGGGGTCTTTCGTAGCCAAGCTTCGGAACTTCAACCGCCTTGCCTGCTTTTCCCTGAGTCGCATAGGCATGCGTCTGTGATTTTTGACCGGCAAGTTAAGTCATGGCTTATATTCGGCAGGTTGTGCACCCCCGCAGTGAAGACGCCCCTCGTCGCTCTGCTTTGATGCTGTGTCAGGCCCTGCCATGGTTGGATTTCCCCCACGCTGCCTGCCAACCAAAACCCTATTAGGAGAAGCTGTCGTGCGTCATTCCCATCTGATATCCGTCTTGATCTGCGCGGTGATGCCGCTGGGTGCGCAGGCCCAGAGTGGGGTCAAAGCACCTGCCAAGCCACCCTTGGTGTTTGCCATCAGCGAAGGATCTTCTGGCGGCATTAACGCAGAGGGGGTCAAGGTCAAGTACCAAGCCCTGACCGACACGATGAGTCGAGCCATCGGACGCGAGATCACGATTGCTTTTGTCCGCGAGTTCTCTGCTTTGGAGCGGGGCATGCAAGAGCAGCAATTTGACTTGCTGGTGGCACGTCCATCTGACTACCCCGCCCGTGGTCTGCGCGACTACAAATATGCCTTTGTCGCCACCGCCAAGCCCGATGGCCATTGCGAGTTGTTGGTGCATGCCGACTCACCCCTCAAGACCGTGGCCGATATCAAGGGCAAGCGCTTGGTGATGCCGGAACAAAAAGCGTACATGAGCCGATTTTGCAATGCTGAACTGCGCGACCAAGGCATCTTGCTGGAGAACGAAAACGTCACTTATGTGCGCGAACAGGGGGCCATCCCGTTTGCAATCGACAACACCATCAGCCATGTCGGCGGCGTGGCCTCGTATTCTGGCGCTTACAAGCAATGGAAAAAAGCAGGCAAACGTGTGCTGCTGCAGTCGCGGGCGCAGCCTTACATGCCATTGATCGCAAGCAGCAGCATTACCCCAGAGCAAATCGCCAAGCTGCAAGTGGCGTTGACCGGTCTAGCGAACACGGACGAGGGCAAGGTAATTTTGACCCAGCTCGGCATCACCGACTTTGTGACCACCGAAGAGCTGCGCTTGCGCAAACTGTTGGAGTGGCTTGGCGTTTGAGAATACCAACCCGCAAAGGCATAGGAAGCCCTAGGTGAATCAAGACGCGGTAGCGGGGTGCCATCCCATCAGCGAGCAGACGTATCAGCCGATCACCTCGGAGCACGTCAGTGAACGCCCGGTAGTGAGCCTGTTCAGGGGGTGGGTGCTGCGCCAAGTTTGCCTATAAACACAGCGCGAAAGTCGTTCACATTGGTGCGCGTGGGGCCTGTGACAACCGCATCACCCAAGGCACCAAAGAAGGTGTGGGCGTCATTGTTGTCCAAGTATTGGCGCGGGTTCAAGCCCAGCTGCCAGGCGCGCGACAAGGTGTCGGGCGTGCTGATGGCACCCGCAACGTCTTGCACACCGTCCACCCCATCGGTGTCTGCCGCGAGCGCGACCACACCGGGCGTATCGCCCAAGGCCATGGCCAGCGAGAGCAGGAACTCCACGTTGCGACCCCCCACGCCGTTGCCACGCAGGGTGACGGTGGTTTCTCCACCAGACAGCAGCACACAAGGCGGCACAAACGGTTGACCGTGTTGCACCACCTGACGAACCAGGCCCGCCATGACAGCACCCACATCACGCGCTTCGCCCTCCCAACTGTCTCCCAAGATGTAGGGCGTCACGCCCGCAGCGCGCGCTGCGGTGGCGGCGGCTTCCAGTGCCATTTGCGGCGTGGCGATCAGGCGCACCTCACTGCCCTGTAAACGCGGGTCGCCGGGTTTCACGCTCTCCCCTGCAGCGCTGTTCAGCAATCGCCGCACGGAGGCTGGCACCTGAATTTGATAGCGCTGCACAATGTCCAGCGCTTGGGCACAGGTACTGGGGTCGGCCACGGTAGGGCCCGAGGCGATATCGTGCGCCAAATCCCCTGGCACATCGGAGATCAGCAAGGTCACTAAGCGGGCCGGGTGGCACAAAGCGCCCAACCTGCCGCCTTTGAGGCTGGACAGGTGGCGGCGCACGCCGTTCATCTCCGAGATACTGGCCCCGCTGGCCAACAGGGCACTGTTAACGGCCTGCTTGTCTGGCAGCGTGAGACCGTCACCGGGTGCCACCAGCAAGGAGGAGCCACCCCCTGAGATCAAAGCAATCACCAAGTCATCGGGGGTCAGGTCGCTGACCAGCGCGCGAATGCGCTGAGCCGCCTGCAGACCCGCCGCGTCAGGTACCGGGTGGGCGGCTTGCACAATTTCAATCTGCTCGCAAGGCACCTCATAACCATAGCGGGTGACGACCAACCCCTCTAAAGGACCGGTCCAATGCGCCTCCAACGCACGCGCCATTTCTGCCGAGGCTTTGCCCGCGCCGATGACGAGGGTGCGCCCTAAAGGTGGCGCGGGCAGGTGCGCGGCAAGGCAACGCGCGGGCTGTGCTGCGGCCACGGCCGCGTCAAACATTTGGCGCAGCAGCGCGCGCGGGTCAAGCCCGGCCGTAGTCATCGCTGAGGCGAACAATATCGTCTTCGCCCAAGTAGCTGCCAAATTGCACTTCCACAATTTCCACTGGCTCGGTGGTGCGGTTGGTCAAGCGGTGCACTTCGCCCAGTGCGATGTCCACGTGTTCACCCGGCCCCAGGTTGAGCACCCGGTCGCCCACGGTGACTTCGGCTTGGCCCAGCACCACCACCCAATGCTCGGCACGCTGGTGGTGTTTTTGCAGGCTCAGGCGCTGGCCCGGGGCCACACCAATGCGCTTGATTTTGTTGCCAGGCACTTCAGAGACGGTCTCGTACCAGCCCCAGGGGCGCAGGGTACGTTCGATGGTTTCGGTACGGGTTTGGGTTTGGGTGTCGGTTGTCATGGTGTGAAATAGTGTGAATGCGCCCTGCAGTGGCCGCCACGCCAACGCGAAGGCCTTGGGCGCTAGGGGTGGCCCATCTGCGAAGACAAGCGCGGGTGATTATCAGCCCAAGTTTTGTTCGCGGGCGGTAACTGCCCTCAGTTCAGAGCGGGGCTGACTGGCTTCGTGCTAAGCTGAATCTCGAATCAGATTGGATCTTTCACAAGCCTTTAGGAGCGTCACCATGCCAGGACTATTACCTCTCATTGACCCAGACGGGTTGCTTGAATTTTCAGTGGTCTATACCGACCGCGCTTTGAATCACATGTCCCAGCGCTTTCAGGGCGTGATGAAAGACATCTCCGGCATTCTCAAAGAGGTGTACCACGCGCACTCGGCCGTGCTGGTGCCGGGCAGTGGCACGTTTGGCATGGAAGCGGTGGCGCGCCAGTTTGCGGGCAACAAACAAGCCTTGATCATTCGCAACGGCTGGTTCAGCTACCGTTGGACGCAAATTCTGGACATGGGCCAGATTGCCAGTGAATCCACCGTGCTCAAAGCCCGGCGCGAGAACAATGAGTCACAGTCCCCTTGGGCACCGTGCCCGGTTGACGAGGTGGTGGCCAGCATTCGGGACAAGAAACCCGACGTGGTATTTGCCCCGCACGTCGAAACCTCCTCCGGCATGATGCTGCCCGACGATTACCTGCGCACCGTGGCCGATGCCGTGCATGAGGTGGGTGGCTTGTTCGTGCTGGATTGCATTGCCTCCGGTGCCATGTGGGTCAACATGGAAGCCACGGGCGTGGACGTGCTGATCAGTGCGCCGCAAAAAGGTTGGAGCAGCTCACCTTGCTGCGCCATGGTGATGCTGAGCGCGCGTGCCCGCGCCGCCATTGACGGCACCACCAGCAGCAGCTTTGCCTGCGACCTGAAAAAATGGCTGCACATCATGGAAGCCTACGAAGCCGGTGGCCACGCTTACCATGCCACCCTGCCCACGGACGCCCTCACCCGCCTGCGCGACGTCATGCAGGAAACCCAGGCTTATGGCTTTGAAAAAGTGCGCGCTGAGCAAATGGAATTGGGCCGCAAGGTGCGCGCCCTGTTCGAGAGCCGAGGCATTCGCAGCGTGGCAGCCTCAGGTTTTCAGGCCCCCGGCGTGGTGGTGAGCTACACCACCGATGCGGGCATTCAAAACAGCAAGAAGTTTTTGGCTCTGGGCCTGCAAACCGCCGCTGGCGTGCCGCTGCAATGCGACGAACCGGCGGACTTCATGACCTTTCGGGTCGGCCTGTTTGGCTTGGAAAAATTGCACAACGTGGACCGCAGCGTGGCGCAATTAGAGGCCGCGCTGGACCAAATGGCGCAACCCCAAGCCGTCGCTGCGGCATGAAAAAAAAGGTGATCTGAACTGCGTCAGATTGCCTTTTACTATCAATTAAGTAGCTGCTTGCGCAGTAGCCAT
>JAGODZ010000004.1:12083-43133 GCA_017997975.1 Rhodoferax sp. | reverse complement strand
CTCATGACCAAGTCGGCAATGATGACCGTCTTAACGGCCGCCCACAACTTGTCGCTGCTCTGAATGCTGGCGTGTTCATCGTCATCCGGCACCAGCAGTTTGACGCCAATCCACAGCAGCAGGGCGGCCCCGACCAGTTTCAAAAACGGCAATTGAAGCAGGGTCAGCGCGAAGGCAATGAGGATGACTCGCAGAACAATGGCACCCGCTGTGCCCCAGAGAATGCCCTTGGTGCGCAATTGGGGCGGGAGTTGGCGACAAGCCAGGGCAATGACCACCGCGTTGTCGCCACCCAGCAAAATATCGATC
This sequence comes from Rhodoferax sp., assembly GCA_017997975.1. GTDB lineage: Bacteria > Pseudomonadota > Gammaproteobacteria > Burkholderiales > Burkholderiaceae_C > Rhodoferax. The sequence continues at coordinate 42,824 of JAGODZ010000004.1, read as the reverse complement.
ATGATGATCTGACCGACGGCAAGCCAAAACTGGGCGGTGAGGAATTCTTCCACGGGGCACTTTCTCTATCGGCTTAGGGGAATTGATGCAACAAAGCCGGGCTTCTGGGCGGAAGTCCGGCTTTGCATTGTAGGCAGGGACCGCAGCAACGATCCCTTCTATTTGACTTTTTACAGCAGAGCTTTCAGCAGCTTGGCCATCTCAGAAGGATTGCGTGTGATGGTGAAACCACACTCTTCCATGACTGCCAACTTGGCATCGGCGGTATCCGCACCCCCCGAAATCAGGGCGCCGGCGTGACCCATGCGCTTGCCTGCAGGAGCGGTAACGCCTGCAATAAAGCCAACGATAGGTTTCTTCATGTTGAGCTTGCACCAGCGCGCCGCTTCGGCTTCGTCAGGGCCGCCAATTTCGCCAATCATGATGACGGCATCCGTATCAGGATCGTCGTTGAAGGCTTGCATGATGTCGATGTGCTTCAGGCCGTTGATGGGGTCACCACCAATACCAACCGCCGTGGACTGGCCCAAACCAATTTCGGTCAGCTGCGCCACGGCTTCGTAGGTCAGCGTGCCGGAGCGGCTGACCACGCCAATGCGGCCTTTGCGGTGAATGTGGCCGGGCATGATGCCAATTTTGATCTCGTCAGGCGTGATCAAGCCAGGGCAGTTGGGGCCAAGCAACAGGGTTTTCTTGCCGCCAGCGGCTTCTTTGGCGCGCATTTTGTTGCGCAGTTCCAGCATGTCACGAACAGGAATACCTTCGGTGATGCAAATCGCCAAGTCCAGATCGGCCTCAACGGCCTCCCAGATCGCGGCCGCAGCGCCAGCCGGTGGCACATAGATCACCGACACCGTCGCGCCGGTATCTTTGGCAGCTTCTGACACGGAGGCAAAAATGGGAATGCCAAAAATGGATTCGCCCGCCTTCTTGGGGTTCACGCCGGCGACGAAACAGTTTTTGCCGTTGGCGTATTCCTGGCACTTTTCAGTGTGGAACTGACCGGTTTTGCCGGTGATGCCTTGGGTGATGACCTTGGTGTCTTTATTGATGAGGATCGACATGGTTGTTTTCCTTACGCAGCGGCTTTAACGGCGGCCACCACTTTTTCGGCAGCATCGGCCATGGTGTCAGCGCTGATGATGGGCAGACCGGACTCGGCCAGCATTTTCTTGCCCAACTCTTCGTTGGTGCCTTTCATGCGCACGACCAGCGGCACACTCAGGTTGGTGGCTTTGCAGGCCGTGATCACGCCGGTGGCGATGGTGTCGCACTTCATGATGCCGCCGAAGATGTTGACCAAGATGGCCTTGACCTTGGGGTTTTTCAACATGATTTTGAAAGCTTCAGTGACCTTCTCAGGGGTGGCGCCGCCGCCCACGTCGAGGAAGTTGGCGGGCTCAGCGCCAAACAGCTTGATGGTGTCCATGGTCGCCATGGCCAGGCCCGCGCCGTTGACCAAGCAGCCAATGTCGCCGTCCAGGCTGATGTAGGCCAAGTCAAACTTGCTGGCTTCGACTTCGGCTGGGTCTTCTTCGTCCAAATCGCGGTAGGCCACGATTTCGGGGTGACGGAAGAGGGCGTTGGCGTCAAAGTTGAACTTGGCATCAATCGCTTTGATGCCACCGTTGCCTTCTAGGATCAACGGATTGATCTCCACCAAGGACGCGTCGGTGTCCATGTAGACCTTGTAGATCTTTTGCAGCACGTCCACGGCTTGGGCGGTGGAGCCCTCGGGTACACCAATGGCGTCGGCCAACATTTTGGCTTGGGCGTCGGTCAGGCCGGTGGCGGGATCGACGATTTCGGTGATGATTTTCTCGGGCGTGGAGTGGGCCACTTCCTCGATGTCCATACCGCCTTCGCTTGACACGATCATCGCCACACGTTGCGTGGCGCGGTCGGTGACGGCGGACACGTAGTATTCTTTTTTGATGTCCGCGCCGTCTTCGATCAACAGGCGGCGAACTTTTTGGCCTTCAGGGCCGGTTTGGTGGGTGATGAGCTGCATGCCCAAAATCTCACCGGCAATTTTTGTCACATCTTCAATGGAACGGGCCAGCTTGACGCCCCCGCCCTTGCCGCGTCCGCCCGCGTGAATTTGGGCCTTGACAACCCACACGGGGCCGCCCAGTTTTTGAGCGGCTTCAACAGCCTCTTGAACGGTGAATGCCGGAATGCCGCGAGGCACCGGTACACCAGCTTGGCGCAAGATTTCCTTGCCTTGGTATTCGTGAATCTTCATGAGGGCTCTCTCAGGAATGGAGGGGGGCATCCGGTGCGGCCACTTGGAAGAACGCCGTCGCCGGTACTTTTTTCAGCGTGAAACTGTATCATGTTGCAACGCACCAAAACAAAATGATCGGGCGCGAATCGCACAACGCTCTATTGTAAGGATGCCCCGCTTTACTGAAACTGACGAGAGAGCCCCTACCATGCATAAAGTATTTATTGACGGCGAAGCAGGCACCACGGGCCTGCAAATTCGCGAGCGTTTGCAGACCATGCCCGAGATTGAACTGGTCAGCATTGATCCCGCACTGCGCAAGGACGCCGCCGCCAAAGAGGCGCTGATGGCGCAAGTGGATCTGGTCATCTTGTGCTTGCATGACGACGCAGCCATTGAATCCGTGGCCATGGTGGACCGCATTGCCGCCACCTCCGGCCAGTTGGGCCCCAAGATCATTGACGCCTCCACCGCGCATCGCACCCACCCCGCCTGGGTGTTCGGCTTTCCAGAGCTGGTGCCGGGTCATGCCCAGCGGGTCGCCGCGTCGCGCCGCGTTGCCAATCCGGGCTGCTACGCCACCGGGGCCATCGCGCTGCTTCGCCCGTTGGTCGAGGCGGGGCTGATTCCCCAAGACTTTCCGCTGTGCCTGCCCTCGGTCAGCGGGTATTCGGGGGGCGGGCGGCCCATGATTGAGGCCTATGAAAAAGGCGAGGCGCCTGCGTTTGAACTCTATGGTTTGGGTCTGAAGCACAAGCACCTGCCAGAAATCATGAAATACACCGGCTTAACCCGCCGCCCGGTGTTTGTGCCGTCGGTGGGTAACTTCCGCCAAGGCATGCTGGTTCAATTGCCGCTGGACTTGGATGCGCTGCCAAATCAACCCCATGCGAAAGATTTGCATGACGCGCTGGTCAAACATTACACGGGCAGTGAATGGGTCACCGTGGAAGCCGCCACCGCAGACAACAAGCTCGATGCCGTGGCCTTGGCTGACACCAACCAACTGGAGCTGCGCGTGTTTGCCAATACCGATCCGCAAGATGGTTTCCGTCATGCGCTTTTGGTGGCACGTTTGGACAACCTGGGCAAGGGCGCCAGCGGTGCGGCAGTGCAAAACATGCAGCTCATGTTGGGTTTGAAATAGAGTGAGGTGCTCTATTTATAAGAGCTGCTGACGCAGGTGGGGCAAGGGTTCGCGGGTGTTTTGATTAAAAATCATCCGTTTTTCCACCCACCACGCGGCGAATGACGTCGGTGGTAAATCCCCGGGTTGCCAAAAACCGCATCTGACGCACGGCCTCTTTGGCGTCGGCGGGTGCTGCGCCAAATTTTCGGCGCCACACCTCTTGCGCGCGTTCTCGCTCGGTCTCTTGCAAGCCAGTCACAGCATCCCTCACGGCCTGCGGGTCCAGTCCTTTGCTTTGCAGCTCTTGTTTGATGCGTGCCGCGCCTAACTTTCCCGCACGCCGGTGCAAGACCGACTCAATCACCCGCGCTTCATTGATAAAGCCCTTGACCTGCAGTTCATCGAGCGCCTTGGCCAACGTGCCTTCCTCTTCCTCAAAGCGGGCAAGCTTGCGCTCTAACTCCACCCGGGAATGCTCCCGCATGCTGAGTAAGCGCAGAGCGCGGCCTTTGAGTGAGGGTTGGGCGAACGACATTCAGGCTCTTGTGAGAGGGCAGGTTAGCGCAGGCAGCACAAGTCGCATTCAATCATGCCGATTGAATGCTATTGATTAAGTAGCTGCTTGCGCAAGCTCAGTCAGGGTTGCGGGGCCTTTTTGCTTGCAGGTTTGCTTTTGGCCTCGGTCTCAGGCGTATCGTCACCCGGCACCAGTGGAATGCCCAGCGAAGCACGCACCTTGTTTTCAATCTCGCGCGACAGGCCGGGGTTTTCACGCAAAAACTCACGGGCGTTGTCACGACCTTGGCCAATTTTTTCACCGTTGTAGGCGTACCAAGCGCCTGATTTGTCGAGGATGTTGGCGTTGACGCCCATGTCGATGATCTCGCCATGGCGGCTGATGCCTTCGCCGAACAAAATGTCGAACTCGGCCGTTTTGAAGGGCGATGCCACTTTGTTTTTGACGACTTTGACCTTGGTCTCGTTGCCAATGGCCTCGTCGCCCTTTTTGATGGTGCCGGTGCGGCGAATGTCCAAGCGCACCGAGGCGTAAAACTTGAGCGCATTGCCGCCGGTGGTGGTCTCAGGGCTGCCGAACATGACGCCGATCTTCATCCGAATCTGGTTGATGAAAATCACCATGCAGTTGGTTTTCTTGATGTGGGCGGTGAGCTTGCGCAGGGCCTGGCTCATCAACCGGGCTTGCAGGCCGGGCAAGGAGTCGCCCATTTCACCTTCTAACTCGGCCTTGGGGGTGAGCGCGGCGACGGAGTCAACCACGATCAAGTCCACCGCGCCGGAGCGCACCAAGCTGTCCACAATTTCCAGCGCCTGCTCGCCGGTGTCGGGCTGGCTGATCAACAAATCTTGCAGGTTCACGCCGAGTTTTTGGGCGTACTGAATGTCCAGCGCGTGCTCCGCATCAACAAAAGCGCACTGGCCGCCAATTTTTTGCATCTCGGCAATCACTTGCAGGGTCAGCGTGGTCTTGCCAGACGACTCAGGGCCGTAGATTTCTACCACCCGGCCGCGCGGCAAGCCGCCAACGCCCAAGGCGATGTCCAGCCCGAGTGAGCCGGTGGACACCACTTGGATGTCTTCAATGACCTCTCCCTCGCCCAAGCGCATGATGGTGCCCTTGCCAAACTGCTTCTCGATTTGGGCCAGCGCCACTTGCAAGGCTTTGGCTTTTTCGCTGTTCACGGGGGTCGGGGCTTTAACGGTGGCATCCATGGAAATCTCCTTGAGTGGCGGTGGGGTTGAACGGGTTTCATCCTCTGTTTTTAACAATAGGCTGGATGCTTGAACAGTAGTTTATTCGCAGTGATTGGGTGTTGTAAATAGATTATTTAGTCAATTTGGCTTACTATTTTGACCATGCCAAATTCATTTCCCTTGCCCCCTGAGTCCAATACGCTGCCCACGTCTGAGTCTGGGCCAGAGCGGCGTGAGGGCTGGCGCCAAGCCCATCTCGGCCATTGGATGAGCTTGGCGCTGCAGCGCTTTGAAGCGCGGGTCTTGTCCTTGATGGCCCGCAATGACGACGTACCACTGGCGCTGTCCAATTTGGCGGCGCGTGGCCAATTGAGTGCTTCCCACATTCACATCACCCGCCACCTCGCTTTAGAGGGTGCGCGGCTGACTGACTTGGCGCAACGCGCCGGCGTGAGCAAACAGGCGATGGGCAAGTTGGTGGACCAGTGCGAAGCCTGGGGTTTGGTCAGCCGCGAGCCCGATGTGCGAGATGCCCGCGCGGTGCGTATCGTGTTCACCGAGGTGGGCCACGCGTGGCTGCAAGCGTATGGGCAAGCGGTGGCGCAGGCCGAGGAGGAGTTGCGCGCGGCGGTAGGCGCTGAGGTGGCGGCGGTCATCTCCCTCGGACTGGAAGCGTACGCGGCGTGAGGGGCCTTATCTTGGATCGACAAACAGTCCGAAAAAAGCGGTGCTTGAGACGCCTAGAATGACTCAAACAAAAACGGTGGGCACCCCGCTTTACCAACTTACGGAGACAGTCATGCGAATTCTGATTGCTGAGGACGACCAGGTGCTGGCCGATGGCCTGTTAAGAACGCTGCGGGGCTCAGGAGCCGCCGTGGACCATGTGTCCAGTGGCACCGAGGCCGATGCAGCGCTGATGACCAACACTGAATTTGACCTGCTGATTTTGGATTTGGGCTTGCCCAAAATGCACGGGTTGGAGGTGCTCAAAAAGCTGCGTGCCCGGGGCTCGTCGTTGCCGGTGCTGATTTTGACCGCCGCCGACAGCGTGGAGGAGCGGGTCAAGGGGCTGGATTACGGCGCCGATGACTACATGGCCAAGCCTTTTAGCCTGAGTGAGTTGGAAGCCCGTGTGCGCGCTTTGAGCCGTCGCGGCATGGGGTCGGCCAGCAGCACCATCAAGCATGGCCCGCTGGTGTATGACCAAGGCGGGCGGGTGGCCACCATCGACGGCGTGATGGTGGAGTTGTCTGCGCGCGAATTGGGCTTGCTGGAGGTGCTGCTGCAGCGCACCGGCCGCTTGGTCAGCAAAGACCAGTTGGTGGAGCGCCTGTGCGAGTGGGGCGAAGAGGTGAGCAACAACGCGATTGAGGTCTACATCCACCGCTTGCGCAAGAAGATCGAGAAAGGGCCGATCCGCATTGCCACCGTGCGCGGTCTGGGCTACTGCTTGGAAAAAATTCCCGGCTGATGCACCGCACCTTACGCCATGGTTCGAGGCGTGTCAGTGCGTAACAGTCGGCGCATGACCCTCAGCGCGTGACCCCATGAAAATTTTCCAACGCGAGCAGCGCTCCCTGTTTGGTGAAATTCTGGACTGGATGCTGACGCCGCTGCTGCTGCTGTGGCCGGTCAGCTTGGTGCTGACTTGGCTGATTGCGCAAAGCATTGCAGGCAAGCCTTTTGACCGCGCGCTGGAGTACAACGTGGCAGCGCTTGCCCGCTTGGTCTCGGTCAACCAAAACAAAGTTCAGTTCAACATGCCGCTGCCCGCACGCGAACTGTTGCGTGCCGACGACTCCGACATTGTTTATTACCAGGTGCGAGGCGGCAAAGGTGAATTTTTAAGCGGGGAGCGGGCTCTGCCGCAGCCTTCAGAGGACGAGGCGGTCGTTAAGGATGAGATTCGCATTCGCGACGATGAGATCAACGGCACCCCCGTGAAGGTGGCCTACACCTGGGTGCAGTTGGAGTTGACCGGGTCGCGGCCTGTGTTGATTCAGGTGGCGGAGACCTTGGAAAAACGCTCCATTTTGGCGACCGAAATTGTCAAAGGCGTGATGCTGCCGCAGTTTGTCATTTTGCCGATGGCGGTGTTGTTGGTGTGGCTGGCTCTGGTGCAGGCGATCAAACCATTGAACCAGTTGGAGGAGCGCATTCGGGCGCGCAAACCCGATGACCTGAGCCCCATTGACGCCGAATCGGTGCCGCTGGAAGTGACCCCGCTGGTCGAGTCGGTGAATGACTTGTTACTGCGGCTGCAGGACTCCATTGCGACCCAAAAACGCTTTCTGGCCGATGCCGCCCATCAGCTTAAGACCCCTTTGGCCGGGCTGCGCATGCAGGCCGACTTGGCACAGCGCGAGGGCGCCAATGCGGAAGAACTCAAGCAGTCCCTGCGCCAAATTGGGCGGGCCAGCATTCGCGCCACCCACACCGTGAACCAGCTGTTGGCGCTGGCGCGGGCGGAAAGCAGTGGCGCGGCCATGCCCCGCAGCCCGTGTGACTTGGCCGAGCTCACCATGTCCGTGGTGCGTGACTGTGTGCCTCGGGCGATTGAAAAGTACATTGACCTGGGCTATGAAGGAACCCAGCCGGGGGCGGTGGGCGGTGAGTTGCCCGGCAACCCCACCTTGCTCAAAGAGCTGATTCGCAACTTGGTGGACAACGCCATCAACTACACGCCCTCGACCCAAACCCATCCTGGGGTGATCACCGCGCGGGTGCTGGTGGACCCGTTCAGTCGCACGCTGTTGCTTCAGGTGGAGGACTCTGGGCCGGGCGTGCCTTTGAGTGAGCAGGAGCTGGTGTTCCAGCCTTTTTATCGGGCGCTGGGAACAGAGGCGGATGGATCAGGTCTTGGCTTGCCGATCGTGATGGAGATCGCCAACCAACACAATGCCACCGTGAGCTTAGAGGACACCCGGCCCGGCCATGTGCCACCGGGTGCGCGGTTCACTGTGCGCTTCAAAGCCGAGTCGAGCGCCACCAGCACGGGCGATGCCGCCTTGATCGGTTAAGGGCGGCAGGCACGCAGGGGTTCGCCCGCCAGCAGGGTCTTGATGTCGTCAAGCCGGGTGCGCAATGCGTCGTCCACGGCAGGCAAGCGCAAACTATCGCCTCGCTCTTCGGGTCGCTCTTGCACCACCCTAGCGGTCCTCACACCCCGTGCGGTGAGGTCTTTAAGCCCATTTTGGGCGGCAGCCTGTGTCTCGAACGCGCCCAAGGACAGGCCCGGCTGCAAGGAGGTGAGTGACAGTGGCTGCAATTTCACGTTCAGTGCCAGCAATTCGCCGCGCTTGCGGGCTTGCAGCTCGGCATTTTGAAATTTACCCATGTAAATAATCCAGCGCTCGGGGACGGTCACGGGCTCTAAACGCCAAGCGTCTGCGGGCCACGAACTGGCCTCTAACGCCGCCCGCAGTTTGGCACTGACGGCGGCCGTCAACAGGCCCGTTTGCAAGCACTGGGTCGGTTTTGCATCCGGACGAGCGGCCAATTCGAGTTGGCGTGATTCATCGGGGGTCAACACTCGAATCAGCTCGGGTTTGATTTGTTGTGCCAATCGGTGGGGCTCGGTTTGCTGTGCGGGTCCATAACCTAAGCCCCGCAGCACGCCCTCGGACCACGCAAAATAGACGCCATTGAGCAAAATAAGGAGCAGGACAGTCAATCGCAGCATGGGTAATACGGACTTTTTGCCCGTTCAGAGATGCTCGTAGGCAGGAGGGCTCAAGGGTCGCACACTGACCTCTGAGCTGGTGATTTTTTGCAGGCCGTGGGTGGTTTGCACCTGCAAGGCACCTTGGCTGTCCACCCCTTGCGCCACGCCCGTGGTGCCGTCACTCAAGGTCACGGCCACACCTCCCAAAGCGTCGCGCGCGTTGAACTGGGCTTGAAGGGGGGCAAAACCTTGGTGCTCAAACCGCTGGATCGCGTTCACCAAGGGCTCCATTAAGCGCAGCAGTGTTTGTGGTGCGTCCCACCCGGGCAACACCTCGCCCAACCAAGCGGCAGGCGTTGACAAGCCGCTGGCGTCAGTGGGTAAGAGGTTAATACCAATGCCCATCACGGCATAACGCCGTTCACCCAGGCTGGCAGTCTCAATCAGAATGCCCGCCAGCTTGCGGTCGTGCAGCCACACATCATTGGGCCATTTGAGGCGCAGGTCGGGGTGCAAACTCTGCACCACGCTCAGGCCCACGGCCAAAGAAAGCCCCGCCCAGCTTGTGGGCGTCAACGGCAAGCCGAGCGAAAACGTGAGAGATTGGGGGCGACCAGAACGGTTGTCGCTGTGCCAGTCTCGCCCTAAGCGGCCCCGGCCTGCCGTTTGCCGCTCGGCCACCAGCAAGACCGGCTCTCGCTGGCCCGTGCGGGCGCGGCGCATCAGTTCGGTGTTGGTGGAGTCAACTTCAGGCAGCACCTCGACGGTGAAGCCGGGCAGGTGGGGGGCTACCGCCTCCCAGATGGCTTCGGCAGGCCATTGAACAGGGGACTTCATGGGGGCTTTCAGCGGCGACCGCGTTTGGGGGCCAGCAGCGTGCCACGGCAGTCAGGGGCACCACACCAGCAGGGGTATTGCGCCTTGAGTTTGGCGGTGTAGCGCTCGTCAATCATCAGGCCGTAATCGTAGTTCAGCTCTTCACCGGCCGGGATGTTGCGCAGGGCTTTGATGAAGATACGTCCGCCTTGTTCTTCGGCTTCGCAATTGGGGGCGCAGGCATGGTTGATCCAGCGCGAGGAGTTGCCACCGTACAGGGCATCAATCACCCGTTCTTCATCGACATGAAAGTAAAAGGTGTGGTTGGGGTGGGCGGGGTCGTGCGGATGGCGGCGTTGTGCCTCGGGCCAGCTGATGACTTCGCCCACATATTCGATCAGCGTTTCACCTTCAGCCAGGTCCACCAGCGCAAACACGCCCTTGCCATGGACGCCAGAGCGGCGAGTTTGGATGCGGCGGGTGGGGAGGGGATGGGTTTTGGGGGCCACGGTAAAAATTTGGTATCGTGAACTCGTATGAGCGTGCGTGTGCGCGCTCACCTGTGTGTGCGAGCGCCTGTGCGCCCGCGAGAAAAGGGATTGTAGTCAGATGAAAACATTGGTTATTGCCGAGAAGCCGTCCGTGGCGCAAGACATCGTGCGAGCGCTCACCCCCGTGGCGGGCAAGTTTGAGAAGTTTGACGAGCATTTTGAGAACGACACCTACGTGGTGACCAGCGCCGTTGGCCATTTGGTGGAGATTCAGGCCCCCGAGGAGTTTGATGTCAAACGCGGCAAATGGAGTTTTGCGCACTTACCCGTGATTCCGCCGTACTTCGATTTGAAGCCGATGGACAAGACCAAGACGCGGCTCAACGCCATCGTCAAGCAGGCCAAGCGCAAAGACGTGGGCGCTTTCATCAACGCCTGCGACGCGGGCCGCGAAGGGGAGCTGATTTTTCGCCTGATCCAGCAGTACAGCAAGGTCAAGCTGCCGGTGCAACGCCTGTGGCTGCAGTCCATGACGCCGCAAGCGATTCGGGACGGCTTTAACGCTTTGCGCAGCGACGCCCAAATGCTGCCACTGGCCGACGCCGCCCGCTGCCGTTCTGAGGCCGATTGGTTGGTCGGCATCAACGGCACGCGCGCCATGACGGCGTTCAACTCGCGTGATGGGGGCTTCTTTTTAACCACCGTGGGCCGGGTGCAAACGCCCACCTTGTCGGTGGTGGTGGAGCGTGAGGAGAAAATCCGCAAGTTTGTCAGCCGCGATTACTTTGAAGTGCACGCCACCTTTGGGGCCGAGGCGGGCGAGTACCACGCCAAGTGGTTTGACCCGGCTTGGAAAAAGACTGCCGCCAACGCCGCAGCGGGCAATACGGGCGAGCCCGATGCCGAGCTGCGGGCAGACCGGCTCTGGCAAGCGCACGAGGCGCAGGCCATTGCCAACGCCGTGCGCGGCCAAAAGGCCAGCGTTACCGAAGAAAGCAAGCCCACCACCCAGACCTCGCCCCAGCTGTTCGACCTGACCAGTTTGCAGCGCGAGGCCAACGGCAAGTTTGGCTTTTCTGCCAAGACCACGTTGTCCATCGCCCAAAGCTTGTACGAGCGTCACAAAGCCTTGACCTACCCGCGAACTGATTCGCGCGCCTTGCCTGAAGACTATGTGCCGGTGGTGAAAGACACCTTTCAGATGCTGGCCGACAGCGGCATGCGCCACCTCGCCCCCCACGCTTTGACGGCGTTGAATGGCAACTACGTCAAACCCAACAAGCGCATCTTTGACAACAGCAAGGTGAGCGACCACTTTGCCATCATCCCCACGCTGCAAGCGCCCAGCGGCTTGTCAGAACCGGAGCAAAAGGTGTATGACTTGGTGGTGCGTCGCTTCATGGCGGTGTTTTTCCCCAGTGCGGAGTACCAAATCACCACCCGCATTTCCAAAGTGCAGCAGCACCACTTCAAAACCGAAGGCAAAGTGCTGGTGCGCCCCGGTTGGTTGGCCATCTACGGCAAAGAAGCCCAAGACGAAGTCAAGGACGGCGACGAGAAGAATCCTGCCAACTTGGTGCCGGTGAAGCCGGGCGAGTGGGTGAATACCGTGGCGGCCGACGCCAAAGCCCTCAAAACCCGCCCCCCGGCCCGGTATTCAGAGGCCACGCTGTTGGGTGCCATGGAGAGCGCCGGCAAAACGGTGACGGATGATGAGTTGCGCGACGCCATGAAGGAAAAAGGCTTGGGCACGCCGGCCACCCGCTCCAGCATCATCGAGGGTTTGATCGCTGAAAAATACATGCTGCGCGAAGGCCGCGAATTGGTACCTACCGCCAAGGCGTTTCAGCTCATGACGCTGTTGCGCGGTTTGGGCGTGGAGGAACTCTCCAAAGCCGAACTCACCGGCGAGTGGGAGTACAAGCTCTCGCAAATGGAACTCGGTCTGCTCAGCCGCGACACCTTCATGGCGCAAATTGCCGCCATGACCGAGCGCATGGTCAAAAAAGCCAAGGAGTACGACCGAGAAACCATTCCCGGCGACTACGCCATCCTCACCTCACCGTGCCCCACCTGCGGCGGTGTGATTCGTGAAAACTACCGTCGCTACACCTGCATGGGCAAAAATGGGCAAGAAGACGGCTGCGGTTTCTCGTTTGGCAAGTCGCCTGCCGGTCGCACCTTTGAGGTGGCGGAAGTGGAGCAGTTTCTGCGCGACGGCAAGATTGGCCCCTTGGATGGCTTCCGCTCCAAAGCGGGGTGGCCTTTTACGGCTGAGATGGTCATCAAGCTCGACGAAGAGACCAAAATTCACAAATTGGAATTCGACTTTGGCGACGAGAAAAAAGCCGAGGAGTCAGGCGAGTTGATCGACTTCGCGGGCAAAGAGTCGTTGGGCGCCTGCCCCAAATGCGCCAGTGCGGTGTTTGAGTATGGCAAGAATTACGTCTGCACAAAAGCCGTGCCCACGATGGCCCAGCCCACGCCCAGTTGCGACTTCAAGAGTGGCCAAATCATCTTGCAGCAGCCCATTGAGCGCGAGCAAATGATGAAGCTGCTGGCCACGGGCAAGACCGACATGCTGGAGAAGTTTGTCTCCATGCGCACCCGCCGGGGCTTCAAAGCCATGCTGGCGTGGGACGCCGAAGCGGGCAAGGTGAACTTTGAGTTTGCGCCGTCCAAGTTTCCCCCGCGCAAAACGGCGGCGGGCAAACCTGTTGCTGCCCGCAAAACGGCCGCCAAAACCGCCGCCAAAACCACCAAAGCACCGGCCAAAAAGACCGCTGCGGTGAAAGTGGCCACGCCCAAAGCGCCGCGTAAAACCACCGCCGCCAGTGGCAAACTGCCGAGTGCCGAATTGGCGCTGGTGATTGGCAGTGAAGCCGTGGCACGGCCCCAGGTGATTAAAAAACTGTGGGATTACATCAAGGCCAATAACCTGCAAGATGCAGCCAACAAACGCGCCATTAATGCCGATGACAAGCTGCTGCCGATTTTTGGCAAGCCGCAAATCACGATGTTTGAGCTCACGGGCATCGTTGGAAAGCACCTGAGTTAAGATTCTGATTTATACAAGAAAATGAGCTCTAACCCTTATCCTGACTGCGCAATGCGCTATCTATTCGATAGCATTGAGATTGCGTTTCAACGGACTGTAGCCTGAGTGCGAGTCGTGTCTTTACCCATGTTCACCTTTCGCAACGCCATCTCTGTGATGGCCATGTTGACTGTGGTGTGGGGCGCCTGGCTGGCGCCGTTGGATGCACCGGCGACCGAGCAGGTGGAGGCGGGTTTGAAGCGCGCCTTGGTCAGTTTCGCTGCGGCTCGGGCGCTCAATGGGGTGATTTCGGTCGCGCAAGGCACAGAGGTCTCGGTGCAGCCGCTGGGCGTGGGCGTCACGCTGGCACCGGGGCAGTTGCTGGACCCGATCAACGATTTGATCGAACAGTTCTCCAACCTCATGCTCGCGGCCAGTGTGGCCTTTGGTGTGCAAAAGGTGCTGATCGCCATCGGTGGCTATTGGTTAATTTCACTGTGGGTGAGTGCCGCTGCTGTGGCTTGGACGCTGTGGCGCATGCGCCAGCCCCAAGCGCCGTCGTGGCTCACCGGCTTGCTGGTGGCGGGGTTGATGCTGCGTTTTGCCATTCCCGTGGCCACGCTTGGCAGTGATTTTTTATGGCAAAAGTTTCTGGCAAGTGATTACGAAGCGAGTCAGCAAGTCATCCAAACCGCCACCGGCCAGGTGGTTGAACTCAATCCCCCCGAAGCCAAAGCGGCGATTGACCCTGGCTGGATCGACCGTTTGAAAGGCTGGATGTCGAACAACGGTGATGTGAAGCTGCGTTTTGAAAAGCTCAAGCAAGCCGCAGAGCAAGCGGTTGACCACATGATCAAACTCATCGTGATCTTCACCCTGCAGACCATGGTGATTCCGCTGGGCCTCATGTGGGGACTGCTGGCGCTGGCCAGAGCGGCGTTGCGCGGGCCGTTTCGCCCCACTTAAAAGGCGACCCGCCTAGGCGTTTATTTCCAGCGAACGGGTTCGATGTCCACCGTGGTGCTGCCATCGCTGAGCATCAAGGCACCCTCTTGAATCGTGGCTTGCAACTGCATGCTGCGCTGGGCCAGTGGAATCAAGGCCTGTGAGGCCAATGTGGGCACCCGAAACACACTCAGGTTCTTGGGCCGAGACAGCTTGTTCTCCATCGTGCGCCACCAGACTTCGGCCGCATGGTTGAAGCAGTACAGCACCACTTCATCCGCTTTGCCGCAGGCTTTGAGCAGGGGTTTGTCCTCAGGCTGGCCCACTTCAATCCAAAGCCGGGTCTGCCCGGTGAAATCACGCAGCCAAGCGTCGGGCTCGTTCGGGTCAGAGAGACCCGCACCAAAGGCCAGCGTGGCGTCGCCGTTGCACACGGACTGCAGCTTGTAGGCCTGAAACGCCAAGGCGCACAGGCGCACCATCATGCGTTCATCCGTTTCGCTGGGGTGGCGTGCCAACGTGAGGGCGTGGTCGGCGTAGTAGGCGTGGTCGATGTCGGCAATGTGCAGACTGGCCTTGAAGATGGTCGATTTGATGGCCATGCTAGATACGACGCGCCAATTCAGCCGCTTTGCCGGTGTAGCTGCCGGGGGTCATGGCCAGCAGGCGGGTTTTTTCTTCTTCGGGGAGTGCAAGTTTGGCGATGAAGCCTTGCATCAATTCACGGGTCATGGGCTCGCCACGGGTGAATTCTTTGAGCTGCTCGTAAGGCTGAGGCAGACCAAAGCGGCGCATCACGGTTTGAATCGGTTCGGCCAGAACTTCCCAAGAAGAATCCAAATCAGCCGCGATGGCCGATTCGTTGAGTTCAAGCTTGCCCAAACCCACATTCAACGATTGGTACGCCAACACCGCGTAGCCCAGGGCCACGCCCATATTGCGCAGCACCGTGCTGTCGGTGAGGTCGCGCTGCCAGCGGCTGATGGGCAGCTTTTCGCTCAAATGCCGCAGCACCGCATTGGCCAGGCCCAAGTTGCCTTCGGCGTTTTCAAAATCAATCGGGTTGACTTTGTGGGGCATGGTGGAGGAACCGACTTCGCCGTCTTTCAGCTTTTGCTTGAAGTAACCCAGTGACACATAGCCCCAGACGTCGCGCGACCAGTCAATCAGGATGGTGTTGGTGCGGGCAATCGCATCAAACAACTCGGCCATGTAGTCGTGCGGCTCAATTTGGATGCTGTAGGGCTGAAAGGTCAGGCCCAATCCCAGGGGCTCAGGCGTTTCGATGACCTTCTTGCTGAACGCTTCCCAATCGAAGTCGGGCCAAGCAGACAGGTGAGCGTTGTAGTTGCCTACCGCGCCATTCATTTTGGCCATGAGCGGAATATTGGCAATTTTTTCGCGCGCGTTCACCAGTCGAACCACCACATTGGCGACTTCTTTGCCGACGGTGGTCGGGCTGGCCGTTTGGCCGTGGGTGCGACTGAGCATGGGAATGTCGGCAAAGGCCAGTGCCATTTCCCGCATTTTCAAAATGACAGCATCCAGCGCGGGCAACAGCACGTGGTCGCGCCCGTTTTTCAACTGCAAGGCATGGCTGGTGTTGTTGATGTCTTCGCTGGTGCAGGCAAAGTGAACGAACTCGCCTGTCGATGTCAGTTCAGGGCGCGCTTCAAACTTGGATTTGATCCAATATTCCACCGCTTTGACGTCGTGGTTGGTCTTTTTTTCGATCAGTTTGATGGCCTCACCGTCGGCCTCAGAAAAGTGTTTGACCAATCCCATCAGGTACGTTCGCGCACCGGGTGAAAGTGGCTTGAATTCGGCAAAACCACAGTCACTCAGCGAGATGAACCAACATACTTCCACCTGCACGCGGCGTTGCATGTAGCCCAGTTCGCTCATGGCGGGGCGGAGTTTGGCAAGCTTGGCGGCGTATCGGCCGTCCAGAGGGGAAAGAGCAGAAATAGCAGAGGAGGTCATGGCCAGATTGTAGGATGGACGCCCAGGGAAACCCGCGCTAAGCGATTAGTCAACCTCCGTGGCTAGAATCACCGGTCTTGTCACTTCAGATGCCCCATGAAACTAATCGGTTCCACCTCCAGTCCCTATGTGCGAAAAGTACGTGTTGTCTTGGCTGAAAAAAAACTCGACTGCGGCTTTGTCCTGGAGGATGTGTGGGCGGCACAGACGACGATCAACGATGCCAATCCTCTGGGCAAGGTGCCCTGCCTGATCATGGAAGGGGCTGAGGCCCTGTTTGATTCGCGGGTGATTGTGGAGTACTTGGACACCCTGTCCCCTGTGGGCAAGTTGATTCCTGTGCAGGGCCGCGACCGGGCGGAAATCAAGACCTGGGAAGCACTGGCGGATGGCGTCTTGGACGCCTCTATTTTGGCGCGGCTGGAGGCCACTTGGAGCGGCCGGGAGGCGCCTCAGCGCAGCCAGGCTTGGATTGACCGTCAAATGGGCAAAGTCAAGTCTGCGTTAAAAACCATGAGCCAAGGCTTGGGCGACAAGCCTTTTTGTGCGGGCATTCACCTGAGCTTGGCCGATATCTCAGTTGGCTGCGCGTTGGGCTACCTTGATTTCCGTTTTCCAGAGATCCATTGGCGCGCCGACCACCCCAATTTGTCCAAGTTGTACGACAAACTCATGTTGCGTGCCAGCTTCATCGATACCCAGCCGGTCTAATCAAGCGCGGGGCCTGCCATCGATTTCATGGTGAATGCCATCGCATCAGAAAATAAGGGGTTGAGACGCAGGCAAGTTCTGCAGGCCTCGGTGACTTGGGGGTTGACGTGTAGCGTCCCCCTGGCCGCTGCAAATTCTTCATCCAACGTCGTGGAACGCTCTGGCGAGGTTTGGCTCAACGGGGATCGTTTGCGTCCGACTCAATCGGTGCAAACAGGTGATGCCATCGAAACAGGGCCTCAGGGACATTTGATTTTTGTCATTGGGCGCACCGCTTTTCAGGTACGTGCCAACACGGTGCTCAGCGTGATGCGAGGTGCCACCTTTCTCACGGTCAGCGAGTTGCAAATCAAACAGGGTGGGGTTGTCAGTGTTTGGGCGCAGTCCACACCCTCGCGCATTGTGACGCCGCAGGTCACGGTCAATGTCAAGCTGGCCGGCGTTTATACCGAGGTCTCGGCGTCTCACCGTCGCACCTACTGCTGCAACTGCTTTGGCCCGGTTCAGTTGATCACTGAAGGGGAGGTCAAAGCATCACATGCTGAACACCACCAGTCTTTTTGGGTCGATGCGCCGCAGGGGGGCGTCAACAGGCTGGAGGCCGCGCCTACGGTCAAGCACACCGACCACGAGGTGGCGTTTTTGAATCAACTATTGCACCAACCTCCCCCATGGCGCCCCAGCGAGACGCGTGCTGCAACGGCTCTGCAGGGCTGGACACCGGGCATGACTCAGGGTTTTCTTGACTGAAGCCCCGAAAAAAGCGGGTATAACCCGTCAAGTGCCTTAAGGCGTGTGTACTCAACCTATTCAATATGCATGGAGGATTATTTTGTTCGTCACATCACTTAAACCTGTTGCCCTTTGCTGCTTTGTCGCGGCATTGACGGGCTGCGCCGTGTCTCCGCTGCCGCTCGCGGAGAACTTTCCACTGACAACGCAGAAAAAAGTTCGCTCTGCGGGACATTGGAATCAGCTGTCTCATGATGTGGTGGCGCAAACCTTGGCCAGTCTTGAAAACGCGGGTGCCACGCCGCAGACGACCTTGTATGTCGCCCTGCCCAACAATGCCAGCAGTTTTGACCGGGCTTTTCACGAGTTTCTGGTCACTGAACTGGTTCAAAAGGGGCGACGTGTCTCTCCCTATAACAACGCGGTTTTGACGGTCAGTTACCAAACGCAAATCGTCAAACACAATAGCAAGCGCCCTGACTTCATTCCAGGACGGTTCACGACCTTGACCGCTGGTTTGTATGTGTTACATGGTCTCAACCAGCTGTCAACCGATGCGTTGGCGGGTGGCCTATTGGGTGTGGCAGGCGTGGCCGACTATGCCGCCAGCGTATCAACAGGTGGGCCCACCGCAACGGAACTGGTTCTGACCACCACCGTGACGGGTGGGGATCGTTACCTCAGTCGTAAAACTGATGTTTATTACGTGGAGGAAAGTGACAGCACCTTGTTTGCCAGTCTTCAACAAGATCCCCGCATGATCATGCCCCAAACCATGAAGGTGGTGGCCCAATGACCTATTCCGACATCTTGCGATCGCTCGTGCTGGCTTCAGGCGCGCTCGTCTTAGGAGGGTGTGCTTTAACGCCCAGTGCGACACGGGTTGAGCCCAGCTATGAAGATGCGGCCAGCAGCAAATTCGTGAACGCCAATCGCGATGCCATTCAGCGCTTGGTAACAGGCTTGGATATGCCCAAGCTGGCGGCGTCCCCCGTGTTGGTGGCGACGGTGGTGAATGTCAATGATCTGCGCCGTGCAGCGCCATTGGGGCGAACGCTGTCCGAGCAGTACGCCTCGCACATGGTTGCCAACGGATTCAACGTCAAGGAACTGAAGCTGCGTGGGGATGTGTTTGTTCGTGAGGAAACGGGCGAGCTCTTGCTCTCCCGAGAAATCAAAGACATCGCGCACCAGCACAATGCCGGCTTGGTTTTGGTGGGAACGTATTCCGCTGCGGCCCAGTTGACGTATGTGAGTCTGAAATTGGTTCGCACAGACACGGGCCAGATCGTGCGCGGCTATGACTATGCCTTGCCGAACGACGCCGATGTCAGTCGGCTGCTTCAACCGACGAAATCAGCGCTTTAATCGGGTTGATGCGTCGCTCATGCGGACGCATCAAAGTTAGCAAACAATCTCTTTTCGCAGTGCGCTCAGAGTCTCATACCGCAAGCGCTCAACTCACCCCGTGCAGGTGCCTGCTGGTGCTCACCAAGGTCGGTCGGACGCCGTCGGCTTGGTGAGCACCAGCAGGCGTTCCAAATTGAGCCCCACTTTCACATCTCGGTGAGCCACGCTGGCCACAATGCGGTAGTCGGGCTGTTGGGTGTCGCGCACCATCATTTCTCCGGTCGGCATGCCCTCGCGGTTGATCAGCACCGCCACCCGGGGCGTCGTGGTGTTGGCGCCGCGTTTAATCACTACCGCCAGTTCGTTGTTGTTGAGTCGAACAAAAGAGCCGGGTGAGTAAATGCCCACCGTTTTGATGAGGGCCGCGCCCGCCTCGTCCATTTGACGGGTTTCATCGAAATAACAGGCTTTCATCGCGGCAGTGGATGTGGCGGGAATCCGTCCGGCACGGGGCGCTAAGCAAGCGGCGAATACATCGGCACGCTGAATCAACCGGGCAATGCGTTGCCCTTGCGTGCGGGGGGCCAGTGGTCCGGTGACTTTGCTGTGGTGGTCCAGCACGGCCTCCAGCCACACCTCATCGGTCACACCGAATTGCTCTAGCAGCACCACGGATCGAATCGCATGCTGGCCGACTTGGCGTTTTTGCTCAGCGCCCAATTGTTCTTTTTGTTGCGCCAAGCGGTCCTGCAGTTCCGTCATGCTCAAGTTCATGGTGAGGGCCGCTTTGCACAAAGTCGGCTCAAGGGCCGCCGGCCATTTCAAGACCTCACGGGCGGCGATGCAGCACATGACCGCCACCAGCAGCGCGTGGGTCGCGCTGTACATTTTCATTTCACTGCTGGAGAGGTGGATCAGGGCCAACAATGCCCCATCGGGGTTGACGCGGGTCTGATGGCTGAGCTGCGCTTGTAGTCTGTCTAACCGAGGCAGAAAAGTAGTTGGATTTTTGTCACGCAGCATGGCGTGGGCCTGCGCCTGAAGGTCGAACCAGTTGGCGTCATCGTTGGTGGTGGTGTCCCGGGCGGCTGCCATCTCGAAACTGGAGAATTGGCTGTCCGCGATTTGCCCCAGCGGAATATCCTCACGTACCAACTCATGCAATTTGCTCATGTAAGCACGGCGGTGAATCTCGGAGTCCACCGTGTCGATGTAGAGGGTTTGTCGCTGCCCCACCAGGCTTTCCAGCTCGTCGTGGGTAAGCATCACAAACCCTTTTTGCGCCAACAAAACCCCTTCACGGTCCCACAGTGAGTAAGGCAGAGGTTGGCCAATGGTCAGAGCGTCAACACTGATGGGAGTGAGTTTCATAGGAGATGAGGAGTGGTGCGCACATGGAGTCTGGCATTACAGCGCCTAAGGATAATGATAGCGCTCACCTGCTAGCATCTTTCGCATGACCGACTTACCCCCTATTTCTGCGTTGACAGGTGTCAACAGCTTGTCTGAAAAAATTTGCAGTCGCCCAAATGTGCTCGCTCGCGCTGCGCAATTGCCCCGGCCTCTTGTGTTCACCAATGGTGTTTTTGATGTGCTGCACCGGGGCCACGTGATGTATTTAGCGCAGGCCCGGGCATTGGGGGGCAGCTTGGTCGTGGCTCTGAATACCGATGCATCAGCGCGGCGCTTAGGGAAAGGGCCTGACCGACCTTTGAACAACGACGCTGACCGCGCGTTTGTCATGGCTGCCTTGGCCTCGACCAGTTTGGTGACCTGGTTTGACGAAAACACACCGTTGGAATTGGTAGAGGCACTCAAGCCCGATATTCTCGTGAAAGGCGGGGACTACGACATGCGCAAGCTCGCCGAAGCCCGCTGGGTTGAGTCCTATGGTGGGCGAGCGCTGGCCCTGCCCTTTGTGGATGGGTATTCAACCACCGCCTTGGTACAAAAAATCCGGCAGGGCTAGGTGCGTCCGGGTGCACCAATGGGTCTGCTCGTGTCGAACTTGACCGAGGCACCGCCTCTTTACTTCGCCTTCTCCAAAATGTCCGACATACGAGATCGAAGCGCAGGCAAGAGTTCCGTCTCAAACCACGGATTGCGCTTCAACCAGCCTTGATTGCGAGGACTGGGGTGGGGCAAGGGCAGGAGGTGGGGCCAGTGATCCCGCCAAGCACTGACAGCCAAGGTCAGCGACGGGTACTGCCCCGCCAAGTGGTAGGCCTGCGCATACTGCCCAATCACCAGCGTGAGCTCGATGTGTTTTAACTGCGCCAGCAGCGGCTGACGCCACGCTGGGGCGCATTCCGGACGGGGCGGCAAATCGCCTGACGCGCCGGTGCCGGGGTAGCAAAACCCCATGGGGGCGATGGCAATGTGTTGCGGGTTGTCAAACACCTCACGCGAGAGGCCCAGCCAGCGTCGCAGCCGGTCGCCGCTGGCATCGTTGAAAGGAATACCGGTGTCATGGACCTTTCTGCCGGGTGCTTGGCCGGCAATCAAAATGCGAGCCGACGCTTGGGCTTGCACGATGGGCCGTGCGCCCAGAGGCAAGTGCGCCTCGCACAGCGTACAGGCGCGAATGTCGTGGAGCAGGGCATTGAGGGAGGTCATGAACGGAGTATGACTGTGACTTGAGGGGGGGCGACACGGTACAGCCTTGTCGCCCCAAGATCAGCCGCCCTGTTCCCACCTTTCATTCACCTTTCACGCAAGGGGGGCGTTTCCTCGGTGGTGTAGCGTGGTTTTCAGCGGCATGATCACCCCTATGAATGTTTTGCTGATCGAAGACGATCTGAATTTAGTGGATGCCCTGAGCCGTATGCTGGCCGCACGAGGGTTCCAAGTGGTGTGCTGCGCGGACGGGGCGGAGGCTCTGGTCATGGCGCGCCGTCGCCCGTTTGACGTGGCCTTGCTAGATTTGACGCTGCCCGGCATGGACGGGCTGGACTGGCTACAGCACCTGCGAGATGAGCGTTCGCGCCTGCCCGTGTTGGTCATGACGGCGCGCTCTGCCGTGGAGGACCGGGTGCTGGGCTTGAATTCCGGGGCGGACGACTACCTCACCAAACCCTTTGACATTGAAGAGCTGTCTGCCCGGTTGAAAGCGCTGGTGCGCCGCAGTCAGGGCGTGGAAGATTTTCGTTGTGGTGAGTTGCGTTTGGATTTGGACAACGGGCAGGTCTACCGCGGTGCCTTGCCACTGGAGGTGTCTGGGCGCGAGTTGAGTCTGTTGAAAGCGCTGATGATGCACCCTGGCAAGGCGGTCGCCAAGGACGACTTGCTCCAAACCGTGTTCGGTGATGATGGCCAAACCGGGCCCGACGCCATTGAAGTGCTGGTTCACCGTTTGCGAAAGCGCTTGCAGGGCGCTCGTGTCAGTCTGGTCACGCTGCGAGGCGTGGGGTACTTCCTGATGGACGACGCCCTGGCGGAGCGATAGAGCGCGGCATGAACGAATCAGGCTCAGACTCCTTTCCCCTGCAAAACGCCTGGCGGCCGTGGCGGGTGGGGGCGTCTATTCGTCGTTTTGTCATGGCTTGGGTGCTGGCGACTTTGTGTTTGGTGGAGGTTCTGGGCTGGGTGGGGCCGACCTCGAATTCCCCGCTGCACTATTGGGGCGGGTTGATACTGAGGCTGCTGGGCGGTGCGGTGGTGTTGACGTGGGTGATGCGCCAGGCTTTTTTGCCAGTGCGCGCCTTGGGTCGCAGTCTCAATGCGCTGCCTGTTTCAGACTTGCAAGCGGTGGCGCAGCGTCAACCGGCAGAGTTGTTGCCGCTGGCCACGGCGGTGAACCGTTTGCTTCAGTCGCAACAGGCCGCCGTCGATGAACAAGGTCGCTTTTTGGCCAACGCGTCGCACCAGTTGCAAACCCCGTTTGCTGTGTTGCGGGCGCAATTGCAGGGCGTCATGTCCGGCGATATGGACGCGCGTGAGACGCTGCCCAAAATGCTCAGCACGATCGACCGCTCTAGCACCTTGGTGCGCCAGCTGCTGTCGATTGCCAAGGTTGAGCAGATGGTGCGGCAATCCAACTGGCAGGAAGTCGATCTGTCAGCCGTTGCGCGCGACGTGGCGATGGAGTTTGCGCCATTGTTGGCCCGCAAAAACCTTGATTTCTCCCTGCAGGCCGTCTCGGTTCACCTGAACACAGACGCGTGGTTGCTCGGTGAGTTGGTGCGCAATTTGCTCTCCAATGCGATTCAGCACAGCCCCCTTGGATCGGCGCTGGGTGTGGTCATTCGGGTGCTTCCCAGTGGCCCTGAGTTATTGGTGTGGGACAACGGCGGTGGCATGGACGAAGCCATCCAAGCGCGTCTGTTTGAGCCCTTTCAGTCTGCATCGGGTGCCAGCGGCGTGGGCTTGGGGCTGTCTATTTGCCGCCAAATTGCCGTGTCGATGGGCGCCGAGGTGGATCTTTACAACCGCGTCCAAGACGACCGCATCGTGGGCGTCGATGCCGTCGTGCGCTGGCCTCAAGAGCCGTCTTCAACCTCCGCACAGGGAGTGAAGCCATGAGCGGCGCTGTGCAGTTGACGGCCATTGGCAAGACCTTTCCCAATGGCGCGCGGGCGCTGCGCAATGTGCACCTCAGGTTACCGGCGCGCCAGTTGACCACGCTGCTGGGCCCGTCGGGCTGCGGCAAAACCACCTTGCTGCGCATGGTGGCGGGCTTGGAGCGTCCCAGCACGGGACAAGTGCAGATCAACGGGCGCGACGTGACCGGTCTCGACCCCGCTCAGCGCCCCATCAGCATGGTGTTTCAAAGCTACGCCCTGTTCCCCCATTTGAGCGTGCTGGAGAACGTGCGTTATGGGCTGCGCTCACGTCCATGGGATGCGACGGGCAGCCGAAAACTCGCTTTGGAGGCACTGGCCCGCGTGGGGCTGACCGGCCAGGCCAACCGACCCACCGCGCTGCTCTCGGGCGGGCAACAACAGCGCGTGGCGCTGGCTCGGGCGCTGGCGCTGAAACCGCAGGTGTTGCTATTGGACGAGCCGCTGTCCAACTTGGATGCGGGGCTGCGCCGCCATATTCGCGAAGATATTCGGGCGCTGCAGCAGGAGCTGGGCTTAACGGTGATGTATGTCACGCACGATCAGCACGAAGCCATGGCCGTGAGTGACACCGTGGTGGTGATGCGCGAGGGCGAAATCATGCAGGTGGGCACTCCGCGTGAGATTTACGAAACCCCCCATGACGAATTTGTGGCTGGGTTTATGGGCGACGCGGTGGTGTTTGACGCGCAGGCCGATGCGACGGGGCGGGTTCGACTCGGCCCGTTGACGGTCGATTTAGGATCGATACGCCGCCATGGTCCCGTGCGTTTGGTGGTACGCCCCCACGCCTGGCGACTGGCACCCGCCAGTGGCGACGGTCTGCCCGGCAAAATTCTCACCCGCGCTTACCTCGGGCGAACCACCGAATACCAAGTGCTCACCTCACTGGGAACGTTGCTGGTGGTGGTGCGTGCCGAAACGCAGTCGCGTCAGCCGGAGTCGCCCGTCAGCTTGCATCTTGGCGTTGCCGGGGTGAGTGTGATCATGCCGTCCGCTCTGAAGCCGCCTCCCCCTCGACTTTTCACCAACACCCCCTTTTCGCAACCGGACCGCCGTGTCCATTTTTCTGGAGAATTGATATGAAAAAAGCAAACTTTCTGGTCGCCCCGCTGCTGTTGGCGCTGGGCCTGCCCGCCTTGGCGCAAGACAAAGAGGTGAATATTATTTGCTCTGCGCAAGCGGACTGGTGCAACCTGATGCAAACGACGTTTGGCAAAACGTCTGGCATCAAGGTCAATATGACTTTGAAAGGCTCTGGCGAGGCCTTGGCTCAGGTGGTGGCGGAGCGGGCCAACCCCAAGACCGACCTCTGGTTTGGCGGCACGGGTGACCCGCACCTGTTGGCAGCCGAGCAAAATTTGACGCTGGAATACAAGTCAGCCGCACTGCCCCAGTTGCACGAGTGGGCGCAAAAGCAGGCGGCGCAATCCGGTTACAAAACTGTGGGCGTGTATTCAGGCCCGTTGGGCTTTGGCTACAACACCGAGCTGCTCGCCAAGAAGAAGTTGGCCGTGCCTAAGACCTGGGCCGATTTGCTCAAGCCCGAGTACAAGGGCGAGATTCAAGTCTCCGACCCGCGTGCCAGCGGCACCGCTTACACCATGATCGCCACACTGGTGCAACTGATGGGCGATGACAAAGCCTTTGCTTACTTGGGCGCACTGCACAAAAACATCAGCACCTACCCCCGCTCTGGCGTGGGCCCCATCAAGGCGGTAGCGCGGGGTGAAGCCACGGTGTCGATCAGCTTTGTGCATGACGCACCGGGCGAAAAAGCGCAAGGCTTCCCGGTCGAGTACATCACGCCATCCGACGGCACGGGGGCAGAAATTGGCTCCATGTCCATCATCAAAGGTGCGCGCAATTTGGACAACGCGAAGAAGCTCTACGAGTGGGCACTGACGCCTGGCGCACAGCAGTTTGGTGCTGCAGCCAACCAGTTCCAGCTGCCTTCCAACAAAAGCGCCAAAGTGGATCCTCGGGTTCCAGACTTCAAAAAAATCAAGTTGATTGACTATGACTATGCCAAGTACGGCAAGTCTGCCCTGCGCAAAGAGCTGATCTTGCGCTGGGAGCGCGAAGTCTTTAACCAGGCCAAGTAAGCCCGTAGCGCCCCTGCCAACGTGGCAGGGGCTCTGACCGTCCTTTTTTTAGATTCCTTTTATGCAAAACCGACTCACTGTGCGAACCCAGCGCGCCATTCAGGCCTGGACCCTGCTGGGCGTGGCCGCCTACGTGCTGCTGCCTTGGTACTTTCTACAACGGGGCTCCTTGTGGTCCGCACTACCCGGCCTGTTTGGCGGCACAGTGTCTGGTAATGGCCTCACTCAGGCGGTGAGCCATGGCCGGTTTTGGCTCTGGTCTGGCTTCGCGGGGCTACTGCTTGCCGGTGCAGGCACTTTCCTGACTGCGGGACGCCGGCAGGGCGGTGTGTTGGTGGCGGGTGCGCTGCTCGGTCTGGTGGGCTTGGGGCTGGGTGGTTTTTTGATTGGCATCAATGGCTGGTCTTATGAGTGGCTGATCACCGCTTTCGGGCCCATGGAGCAAGGCCAATACGGCGTCGGCTGGGGTGGTTTTGTGGTGCTGGTGAGTTTGGTGATGTTGCTGGGTGCGGGCCTAGCGCGCTTGGGCTACTTTCGGGGCGACGTGTTTGTGTCGGCCTCGGTGATTGGTTGTACGGCTTTGCTGGCCTTGTTTGTGGTGTTTCCGGTCGGCAAGTCCCTGATTGCCGCGCTGTACAACGAGGGTGGTGAGTTTGCGTTGGGCGCCGTGTGGGACCGCATTGGCACGGTGCGCGTCTGGGGGCTGGGCTGCTTGGCGGGCGGCGTGAGCTGTGGTGTGGCGTGGAACACGCTGTATTTGGCCTTGCTAACGGCCGCTGGCACCACGGTCTTGGGCACGATGATCGCTTTGGTGGCAGAGCGCGGTAGCAACCAGCGCCTGAAAAAGCCGCTCAATGCACTGGCCATGCTGCCCATCATCACGCCCCCGTTTGTGGTGGGATTGGGCTTGATTTTGCTGTTTGGCCGCGCGGGGGTGGCGAATCAGTTTCTGGAATGGGCGTTTGGCATTCAACCCACGCGCTGGTTCTACGGCATGTTTGGCATTTGGTTGGCGCAGTTGTTTGCCTTCACGCCGATCTCATTCATGATCATGCGCGGCGTGGTGCAAGGCATCAGCCCGTCGCTCGAAGAGGCCGCGCAAACGCTGCGTGCCAGCCGCATGAAAACCTTCATGACCATCACCCTGCCCTTGCTGGCGCCGGGCCTGGCCAATTCGTTTTTGGTCGGCTTTATTGAAAGCATTGCCGACTTCGGCAACCCCATTATTTTGGGGGCGGGTTATGCGGTGCTCTCGACTGAAATCTTCTTTGCCATTGTGGGTTCCTCGCTCGACGCCGGTATGGCCGCCGCGCTGGCACTGGTGCTCACCGTGTTTGCGCTGACGGTGTTCTTTGTGCAACGCCGTTTGCTGGGCAAAACCAGCTTCACCACCGTGTCAGGCAAGGGTGACGCGGGTGTGCCCATGGAATTGCCCACGCAGGTCAGCCGTATTTGCAACTGGGTGGCCGGGCCCTGGTTGGCCTTCACCGTGGTGGTGTATTTGTTTGCCTTTGCGGGCGGCTTTGTGAAGCTGTGGGGGCGCGACTACACCTTCACGCTGATGCACTTCAAAACCGCGTTTGATTTGCAAATGGGCGACCATGGTCTGGTGTGGGCGGGTACCGCTTGGAATTCGCTCTTCACCACCATCACCTTGGCGGGCATCGCCGCACCCATTTGTGCGGCTTTGGGCTTGCTCATTGCGTGGCTGCTGGCGCGCACCGAGTTCAAAGGCAAAGGTTGGTTTGAGTTCTCCGCCTTGCTCACCTTTGCCATTCCTGGCACGGTGCTGGGTGTGAGCTACATCTTGGCCTTCAACGTGCCGCCGGTGGAGTTAACCGGCACGGCGCTGGTGATTGTGTTGTGTTTTGTGTTCCGCAACCTGCCGGTGGGCGTGCGCGCCGGCACAGCATCGTTCAAGCAACTCGACCGCTCGCTGGACGAGGCGTCCGTCATGCTGCGCGCCAGCAGCTTGACCACCTTGCGCCGGGTGGTGTTGCCCCTCATCAAACCGGCCTTGGTGGCGGCGCTGGTGTACAGCTTTGTGCGCTCCATGACCACCGTGTCGGCCGTTATCTTCTTAGTGACTGCCGAGTACGAGCTGGCCACCACCTACATCATTGGCCGGGTGGGCAATGGCGACTATGGCGTGGCGCTGGCCTATTGCACGGTGCTGATCATTCTCATGTCTTTGGTCACGGCCTTGATTCAGTTCACCGTGGGTGAACGCAAGCTGGGCCGCCGCACGCTGGGTGCCAACGGTTAACGCCCCACGTTTGCCTCGCACCCTGTGTTATTCATTCCTTCTTTCAAGAAACAAATCGTCATGACCTCAAACGGCATTGAATTCAAAAACGTCACCAAACGCTATGGTGGCGAATCGTCCCCCTTGGTGGTCAAAGGCATCACCTTCACCGTGCCCAAGGGCACGCTGACCACCATCCTCGGCCCCTCGGGCTGCGGCAAAACCACCACCCTGCGCATGATTGCCGGGCTGGAAAGCCCCAGTGGCGGGCAGATTTTGATTGACGGGGTGGATGTCACCCGCTTGGGCCCCGCTGAGCGTAACGTCAGCATGGTGTTTCAAAGCTACGCGCTGTTTCCCCACATGAACGTGATCCAGAACGTGAGCTACGGCTTGAGCGTCAGCGGCATCAAGCCCCAAGAGACGCTGGAGCGCGCCCACGTGGCCATGGCGGCAGTCGGCCTGACGGGGTTTGATGCACGCCTGCCCAGTGAGTTGTCGGGTGGTCAGCAGCAACGCGTGGCGGTGGCCCGTGCGCTGGTGTTGGAGCCCTCGGTGCTGCTGTTTGACGAGCCCCTGTCCAACCTCGATGCGCGCTTGCGCCGCTCCATGCGCGAAGAAATTCGCGGCCTGCAACAGCGCTTGGGCTTGACCGTGGCCTATGTCACCCACGACCAGAGCGAGGCCTTGGCCGTGAGCGACCAGATCATCGTGATGGACCTCGGCGTCATCGCCCAAGCGGGCAGCCCGACTGATTTGTATGTGCGCCCCAACAGCGAGTTTGTGGCCGGTTTCATGGGTGAGGCGATGTTGTTTCCCGGCGTGGCCGAAGCCAACGGCACCGTGCGCGTGGGCGACTTGGTACTGAAAGCGCTGCACCCGGTGAAGCCAGGCCCGGTGAAGGCCGCGATTCGCCCGGAGACATGGATCGTTGGCGAGACGGATGAAGACGGCTTGCCCGGTGTGGTCACCAAGCAGGCGTATTTGGGCAGTGTGGTTGAGTTGACGGTGGACACCGCGCTGGGTGCCATCTTTGTCATCTCCAGCGACGTGACGCGCCAGTGGCGCTTGGGCGACGCCCTCACGCTGCGCCTGCCGGCCAGCGGTATCTCGGTGGTGCCGGTGTAATCGTGCTTTGGGCGTGCATTCACGCCCGTGCCGGGTGATGCGCTCGGTTCGACCGATCTGAACAAGACCCCGCTGAATCACGATTTCTTTAGTTCAAAATAGGGCTCTAGCCCACGTCATTGCTGCGCAAGCAGCTATTAAATTAAGAGTGAATGAAGCAGGTCAAGGTATCGAGCCGCCAAGCAGGGGGGCGTCAGTGCAGTCCATCCCGGCGACTGGCCCAGTTTGAGCGAGCCGGGGCGGTTGGGCCTGTGGCTTACAGCTTGGGAATTCGAATGCGGCTGACCATGAGCGAGCCAGACAGGGCGAACAGCAGCACCAAGGGGTGCAAGGTGAAGCCCCCCAAGCTCACTTTGCCAAACCACATCGCCTCGCCCACGGCGCCCTGTGACGCCGCCCAAGTCAGCAGCAAAACCAGCACGACCGATGTCGGAATCGGCGTGCCCTCAAAGTACTTCACTTTGTCCCCGCCGTCGGACAGCGTCTCCGCGGTGACGTTGTAGCGCGCCAGTCTTGAGACGCCGCAAGCCACAAAACAGATCAACACAATGCGGTCGTACAAGCCTTGCATACCGCAGCCATAAGCGATGACGGCGGGTGCCACGCCAAACGAGATGATGTCTGCCAACGAATCTAACTCTCGCCCCATGGCCGAGGTTTTTTGCCGCCAGCGGGCAATGCGCCCATCCAGCACATCAAAAATCAGCGCCGCCACCACCAGGGCACAGGCAAAGTACACGTGCAGAACATCATTGGCTTTCAGGTACGTCATCATGGCAAACAAGGCCCCGGTGCCGCACACGGCATTGCCCAAGGTAAACCAGTCGGCCAAATGAAATTCCCGAATCATCGAGAAAGGTTTATTCATGCTCATAGGTTTAAGAATACGCCACTTTGTCAAGCACTCATCCCCGATAACGGTGGACTGACCTCAGAGAGAAGAAGTGATGTCGCCGTGCAGGCCGTTGGGCGTGTCAAAAGCGCCGCTTTGAAACAGAGCTTTCACGCCAGCCCGCTTTGCCAGCGTGCCAGCAGTTCTGGATAAACGGGAGGTCGGCTGAACCCAAGCGCTGCAGACGTTAATGTGGTGTCAACCAAGTAGAACTGATGGGTGGCATTGCGAAGCTGGGTGAGTTCAACTGGGAGAGCTCTGTTTTTTCGATGGATCTCCACCTGATCGACTCCAATCATCACATCCCGAGGGGGCCACATCACAGCCCATTCGCCGGGTGTTTGGCTGTGATGAACCAGCAAGGCCAGAAATTGGGTCTTGCTGACGGGGGCATTCAGGGTGATGACCACTGCTTCGGCGAAGTCTGCAATCAACGCGATGTCGATCTCCACCACTTTGCTTAAGGGGCGATGAATGCGTGACACCACGCCAAAGCGCGGGCGGTTCACTTCGTCTCCTACCCCAAAAGCCAACAAGGAACCCACCGCCATGGCTACTGTGGCGCGGCTCTCTTGGGTGCTCAAGCGCAGGGTGTGCTGGTTTTGAAACACCAGAGACCACGTGGTTTTGTGCAGGCTTGTGTGGTCCTGCGCAAGAATGGCAGAGCGTTTGGCCAGCACGTCAGCCAACCGCTCTTCTTGCCCGAAATCGCCTTGCCGGTGCAACAGCAGGGACGACACTTCGTGAAATCCAACAAAAATGCGCAGCCCCTCGACCGCCTGATCGAGCCTGACGCCTTCATCAGGCGCGGTGGGGTGCAAACGATGAAAAAGCCGATCCCGAATGCGGAAGTGGTCGTTCACCTCAAAGCGCTCAAAACGCTTCATGACTTGCAGCGCCTGCCCATGTTTCTTGGATTGGGTGAGCCCCACACAGTCCTCTTGCATGGCGGTGACTAAATTTTTTAAATCCAAAACGAGGGCCGGTCCAGGCGGCGCATTGAGCCGCTGT
>JAGODZ010000004.1:0-11983 GCA_017997975.1 Rhodoferax sp. | reverse complement strand
TGGGTGGGCCAGCGCAAGGGGTCAAACCACGCAAAAATTTGCAGCAGTAAAAACTGATTTCGAAAATTCACCGTCAGCAGATCGGTATCCAAACCAAACTTGGCGTTCAAGGTGGAAAGCGGTGCCTCAACGTCATCGCAGGCGCGCATGACAAAAAACAAGGTGTTGGCAAGCTTCCAGTCGCTCTCATCTAGCCGTTGGTAGCGCAAAGCTTGGGCACGCTGCTTTAAGAGCAACAACTCAAAAATATGCGAGGCGCATTCTCGTCTTGATGTCCTATTTCGGGCAAAACGGAAGTCGCCTCCGCTGTACAAATCATCCAACAAGAACTGGCAGGACATGATCAAAATTTTGGCCACATCAATCAAAGCGACCAAAGCGCTGCGCCGCTCTGTGGGCTCTGGCACACCGCCAGTTTTGGCATGCTCGACGATTTGCGCCATGGCCATCGGGTAGAACAACTCCAGCAGCTCGAAGGTGATGCGCCTGCGCTTACCCGGCGACAAGCGGCAATAGTTGAGGTATTTGATTCTGGAATACAGGAGCTGGAAATAGGCCGAGGGCTCCTCTTTGCAGTGCCGTAGCTCCGCCGTGCGACTTGAGCCAATCGAGACTCTTTTTGACGGGGCTGGCAGTGAAAAATTCAGATGCAAGGATCGGTCCACGCCGTCTTTCCCCAAGAACTGGCGTACTTTGGACCTCACCTGCGTCAGGGCGTGTGACCAAGGGCGTTTAGAGGTGGGGGCTTGGGCTGCAAGCACGGGACTGGGAGCGTTCGATAGCAGCAACTTTCCGCTTGGGTGCTGCGCCGTGGGCAAGGCCGCCAGGTCGGGTCCGGGATTCGGGGCAGCGGCAAGCGCCTGAAATTCAGGGTCAATGCGGCACAGGCCACCGGTCGATTCGATAGCCCGCTGGTATTTGGCAGCCATCGGCGCGGGCAAAGATTTCTTAACCACGCAGGGGAAGGAGGCGAACAGTTGAACACCTTGCTCTGGCGTGATTTTGAAGAGTGCACTGATCTTGGCACGCGCGTCGTGAGCATCAACGTCAGGCCGAAAGCCGAGGAAGATCACATTGAACGTGGATTGCTTTGGCGGGGTGTCCATTGGGGTCAAAGGGAGGGGGTGAGACGCCTCAGGCGGAGGCAGCAGGGGGAATTCGAGCAAGAAATCCACGCAATGACCGTAAGTATCGCACCCTGGCGGGTGCGCCAAAACGACTCATGCCAAGAGGCATTTCGTTTTCAAGCCGAGATGTTCCAACTCCTCGGAGGCGTCGCTAACGCGCCCTCAAGCGGGAGAAACCAACAGGCGCTTGTGCATTCTGGCGTTGTTCAAGCGCTCGTCACCGATCACAACCTGCTGGCGGTGCGCCACCTCAAAGCCGCTCATCACAAAGAACGCCTCAGCCGTGAGGCTCACGTCGGCCTGCAATTTGGCCAAGCCCCGGCGTGCCGCTTGCTGGTGAATGTGCGTCATCAGCAGGCGCGCCACCCCTTGGCCAGCAAACGTGGGGGCGACAAAAAACTGCTCGATCGTGCCGTCTTCTAGCAGCACGGCAAAGCCTGCCACCACGCCGCTGGCGTCCACAATAAAAGGTGGGGTGCTGCGAATGCGTTCAGCCCAAGGCACCAACTCATAAGCCTCGGGTGCCCAAGCCGCCAGCTGCTCAGGGGTGTAGTCTTTGCAGGCCAGCGCGTGCACCGACGCGTAAAACACCTTGCGCAGCGCGTACTCGTCGCCCCGGCGCAGGGCGCGCACATGCAGCTTCATGGCGTGGGGCTTAGCCGCCGACCACGGACCAGCCGGCGTGGCGGTTGACTTTGTTGTTTTCGTATTCCCAATTCGTGCCGCAGCGTTCGCAGCAGTATTTGGTGATGTTGACCACGCCGTGTTTGTGGGTCTCGGTGCGGTTGGTGCCTTGCATCAGCTCCGGGTGGCCCGGGGCGCGACGCCAGTTGCGCTGAATGCCCGCGCAGGCGGCGCAGAGCTCCATTTTCTTGAGTTCGTGGTGTCGGTTCAGGTCGTCGGTCATAGCGTGGTCTTTGGAAGGTGTGAGTCGGGCGAGGCTTGCTGGCCGGAGGGGTTCGCGGGCGAGTAGGTCGCAGGGGGTGATTGTCGCCGCTGGCTCGCTTGGGTTGCTTCCTTGGTATGGCTAGGTGATAAATTGGCTTGTGGCCCTTGTGTGGATTTATTGAGATGCTACTAATTGTGTAGCAAATAGCTTGAAATTGCTGTCGTTTGGTTCTTTAAGGCTTTTGAGGGTGTTTTATGCTTCTCGCCCTTGTCAAATCTTGTTTATTTGCTATTTACTTTGTAGCTATTCTTGTGTTGTAGCCCCCACTCTCTCCCCCAACCCCTCTCTCGCCCCGCCGGGCGAGAGAGGGGGGCCAACAGCCGTATGTGGCCGCGTGTTTTTAGGTGGTGAGTTCAACGTGGTTGGCCAACGTTCAAAGTGGCCTTTAACAGCCGCATTTGGCAATGGGTTTGAAGGGGGTGAATTCACCACGGTGTTCAGCCAACCTTCACAATGAGCGGGGATCGCCTCATGGTGGTCAATTGCACCATGGTTCCCGGCGCGTTGGAATGTTGGCGTCTCTGCATGAACCTCACCCCACACAAAGCGTTGGCCACATGTGGCTGTTGAGCTCCCTGATCCCCCCGGCGGGGTGGAGAGGGTTGGGAATGAACAAGGCTTAAGAATGACGGCAACCCAGTTCCGCAAGGCCTTTGAATGGATTTTAGCCCTCTAGCAGCCTGTCGGACTTAGGAATCGTCGGCTGCAAATCGACCGCAGCGGGCTATTTTTCGCCGCTTTCTTACCCAATATCCAGATATTGGGCTGCGAAATCGTCAAAAACTAGTCGGCGCTGGGGCCGATTTTCGCTTTCGACGACCTAAGCCCGACAGGCTGCTAGCCCAAGCCAAATATAGCGATGTAGCTATTGAATTAGGAGTTCTTCCAGTGAAAAACAGGCGGCATGACTGCACTGATAACGCCGTAGTATGCAAAATACAGCCCAGTTCACCACCTTCACCACCTCCACCACTTTGCCCGTGACCCTCGATCTGTTTGACGACCTGCCGCCAGCGCCTGAGATGGCGCAAGACATCGTGGCACCTGGCGCGGTGCTGCTGCGTGGCGTTGCCCGACCACAAGATCGCGAGCTTTTAACGGCCATTGCGTCCGTGCTCGCCCAAGCCCCGCTGCGGCACCTGCAAACGCCGGGCGGCTTCACCATGTCGGTGGCCATGAGCAACTGTGGTGCGTTGGGGTGGACGTCGGACCGCCATGGCTACCGTTATTGCGCGAGAGACCCACTCTCTCGCCAGCCTTGGCCCGCCATGCCGGACTGTTTCCTAGAACTCGCCCGCCAAGCGGCTGCCCAAGCGGGGTATGCCCACTTTCAGCCCACGGCGTGTTTGATCAACGAGTACGTGCCCGGTGCCAAGCTGTCATGGCACCAAGACAAAGACGAGTTGGACCTGTCGGCTCCCATCGTCTCGGTGTCGCTGGGGCTGCCTGCCGTGTTTTTGTTTGGCACGCCCCATCGAAGTGACCGACCCCAGCGGCACCGGCTGGTGCATGGTGATGTGGTGGTCTGGGGTGGCCCGTCGCGCTTGGCGTTTCACGGGGTGGCAGCGCTGGCAGACGGTGAACACGCGTTGCTGGGCCGCAGGCGGCTGAACCTCACGTTTCGGTGTGCGGCACCGCTTGACACGTGACCTTCTGCGCCGGGGTGAATCGCAGCAAAGTAGGGGGTGTCAACCGATCAGCAGGGCCAACCAGCGGAGTCGTTTTTGCCCCCATCGTGCCATGAATTCGGCCCTTCTTTTTTGAATAAGAAATAGGGCTCTGACCCTTACAGAGCCTGCGCAACCTGCTATTAAAAATAGAGCGTTGATGCTTGGGGCATCAGACGCTAAAAATCACCTTCCAAAGCGCCAGGCCCGCGTCGCGTTCCGCTTGCAATTCGGACAAAAGCACGTGCGTTGGCTCTTCGTTCAGTCGGGCCTGGTGCTGCACTCGGCGCAAGGCGCGGTAAGCGCCGGATGCCGCATGGCCGACGCCGGCGGGCAGCAGGCCGGCGTGCTCCGCACGCTCTAGCAGGGCGATGTTGCCTGCGTTGTCGGTCAATTCGGGGTGCTTTTCGGCGTTGTTCAGCACCATGTACTGCATGGCGAATTCGATGTCGATCATGCCGCCTGGGCTGTGTTTGACATCAAAGTGATCGCCTTTGACGGGGTGGGCGGCGCGTACTTTTTCACGCATGGACCTGATTTCTTCTTTCAAGTCACTGTCCACGCGGGGGGCGGCAATGACGGCTTTGCGAACGGCGTCAAAGCGCTGGCGCAGCTCGGCGCTGCCGACACAGAAGCGGGCCCGCGTCATGGCTTGGTGCTCCCAGGTCCAAGCGGTGTTGCTGCCCCGGCGCTGTTGGTAGTTGGCGTAGGCGTCAAAGCTGGTCACCAGCAGGCCGGAGTTGCCGTTGGGACGCAAGGCGGTGTCGATTTCGTACAAATCGCCCTCGCCGGTTTTGACGGTCAGCCAGTTGATCAGTTTGCGCACCAGCTTGGCGTAAACCTCTGCGGCGCGTTCGTCGTCGTCGTCAAAGACAAACACAATGTCCAAGTCACTGCCGTAGCCCAGCTCAATGCCGCCTAGCTTGCCGTAGGCAATGATGGCGAACTGGGGTTCCTCGCGGTGCTTGTCTTTGAGGCGCTCCCAGCACCAGCGGGTGGTGAGTCGCAAAATGGTTTCAGCCAGGCTGCTCAGGTCGTCGGCCACGGCTTCCACGCTGAGTTTGCCTTCCACGTCGCGGGCCAGGGTGCGAAAGACCTCGGCGTGGTGGGCGCGGCGCAGCAGGTTCAGCAACGACTCTTCGTCGTCTTCCCCGGTGCCGGAGAGCGAGGCGCGCCGGTGCTCCAACTCGTGTTCAAAGTCGGCCGCAGAGAAGCGCTCATTGAGCATGCTGGCATTGGCCAGCTCGTCGATCACACCGGGGTGCATCAGCAGGTAGCGGGCCGGCCAGCGCGCCGCGCCCAGCAAGCGCAGCAGTCGCTCGTGCACATTCGGGCGCTCCAGCAACAGTGCCAGGTAGCTTTCACGGCGCAGCAGCGGCTCCATCCAGTCGGCCAGTCGCACCGCAGCGGCTTCAGTCACTTTGCCGTCGGCTAGCCACTGGGCGGTTCGTGCAATCAAGCGGATCAAGCGGGTGCGTGACTCGTCTCTCAAGGCCAGAATGCGCGGGTTGTCTTGCCACTCGATCACCCGGGTGCGAAAGGTGCCCGGTAACTGTTCGGCCAGTTCCTCTAGGGTGAGGTCGGTCACCTCGGCTTTGTCGCTTTTACAGCCGTGGCAGCCCTTGTCAGCACCGCCGCCTAGCAATTTGTCGAATTCTTGCGCCACCACTTCCCGGTGGGCGTCAAGTTGTTGCAAAAACGGTTGCAAGGTGTCAAAGCCAAGCGTGTTGGCAATCCAAGCCAGGTCTTGGTCATCGGTGGGCAGCACGTGGGTTTGCTGGTCGTCCAGGTACTGAATGCGGTGTTCAATTTGGCGTAAAAAGACGTAGGCTTCGGCCAAGGCGTGGGCGGTGGGCTCAGGCATCAGCCCGGCTTTGACCAAGCGGGTGAGGGCACTCACGGTGGGGCGGGTGCGCAGCTCGGGAAACTGCCCACCGCGCACCACTTGCAGCAGTTGCACGGTGAACTCAATCTCCCGAATGCCGCCCCGCGACAGCTTCACGTCATTGGCCCGCTCGGGTCGGCCCGCACTGCGCTTGCCTGCGTGGTCGCGAATTTGTTGATGCAGGATGCGCAAGGCATCGAACACGTTGTAGTCTAGGTAGCGCCTAAAAACAAAGGGAATCACCACATTGCGCAAAGGCTGCGCGGCACCGTCTGCCACATGCACCAAAGGGGCCACCACACGGCTTTTGAGCCAAGCAAAGCGCTCCCACTCCCGGCCCTGCACATGCAGGTAGTTTTCTAAACCGTCAAGCGAGATGGCGGCTGGCCCCGAGTTGCCATTGGGGCGCAGCGCCAAGTCCACCCGAAAAACGAAACCGTGCTCCGTGGTGTCGCCCACCAAGCTGTAGATGGCTTTCACGACTTTGCCAAAATACTCGTGGTTCGAGATGCGCCCGCGCCCTTGGGCATTGCCGGTGGTGTCACCGTTGTCGTCATAAACATAAATCAGGTCAATGTCGCTGGACACGTTGAGCTCGCGCGCACCCAGTTTGCCCATGCCCACAATCCAGAGTTGGGCGCGTTGGCCGTCATGGGTTTGGGGGATGCCGTGAGATTCATCGAGTGCCAGCTGCACCTCGCCCCAGGCCGTGTTGAGGGCAAATTCGGCCAAGTCGGTCATGGCCCGGGTGATCTGATCAAGCGGGGCGCGGGCGTCGCAGTCCAGCGTCAGCAGCCGTTCCAGCACCAGCTGACGGGTCACGCGCAGGGCAGCCCCGGTATCCAGCCCTTGCTCACGCAGCGTGGCAAACACCTGCGACAGGGTGGTTGGGTTGGGCAGGCCCTGCGGCAACAGATGCAGTTGGCCCTCGTAACGGCGGCGCACCCGTTGGCCAAAGCGCGAGTGGGAGGACAAGGTGGGGCGGGTCATAATTCCTGTCATGTTTACAAGCTCACAATGATTGACTCGACGCTGCTTCCTTCACCACTTTTGAAAACCTGGGCAGCCCTGGCGCGTTGGGCTTTGGGTCTGGTGCTCGCGGGCTGGCTTGTGTTGGGGGTGGCGTGGGGCGCGTTGCACTGGCTCATTGTGCCGCGAATCGGTGAGTTTCGCCTGCCGCTGGAGACGCACGCCACGCGGGTGTTGGGGGTGCCGGTGCGCATTGGCGCGGTGCAAGCGCATTCGACGGGCTTGATTCCCTCCTTTGAGTTGACCGATGTTCAGCTTTTCGACGCGCAAGGGCGCGAAGCCCTGAAACTGCCTCGGGTGCTGGCGTCGCTGTCGCCTCGTTCGGTGTTGCGTCTGGGGTTTGAGCAGCTGTACATCGAGCGTCCTGACCTCACCGTTCGGCGCACCCGTGATGGCCGGCTGTTTGTGGCGGGCTTGGATTTTTCCAAAGACCAAGAAGGTGACAGCGCGGCGCCGAATTGGTTTTTTTCACAGCCCGAATTTGCGATTGCGGACGGCACGATCCATTGGACCGACGAGTTGAAGGACGTGCCCCCGCTGGTGTTGACGGCGGTGGCCTTGGTGGTTCGCAACCAAGGGCGTGGGCACGCGCTTCGCCTGGACGCGACGCCGCCTGAGCTGTGGGGTGAGCGCTTCAGCGTCAGGGGCGTGTTCACCCAGCCCTTGCTCTCGCGATCGACAAGCCAATGGCAAGACTGGACCGGCCAGATGTATGCCGGGTTCACCCGTGTGGATGTGTCAGAACTGCGTCGCTATGCCGACCTTGGGGTGGACTTGAAGCAGGGCAGCGGGGCGTTGCGGGCCTGGGTGGAGGTGGCCAAGGGTCAACTGGTGGGGGGCACGGCGGACGTGGCGCTGGCGCAGGTGGATGTCACGTTGGGCCCAGGCCTGGAGGCCCTCGCGCTGGATTCAGTCAAAGGCCGCTTGGGTGCCCGCCAGCGTGTCAATGGGTTCGAGTTTTCAACCGAGGGGCTGGCTTTTGACACGCGGGATGGTCTGCGTTGGCCCGGCGGCAACGTGCGAATGCTGCATGTGGCAGGCGACGCCAAAACTGACGCGCGAGGCGAATTGACGGCCGACCGCTTGGATTTGGCCGCGCTGTCGCAGATTGCGGACCGTCTTCCCCTGAGTTCGGGCGTTCGCGCCGCGCTGGCGTCGCATGCGCCTGCGGGGTTGGTGCAGCGGTTACAGGCCCGTTGGCAGGGCTCTGTGGAGAGCTTGAAGCAGTACGAAGTCAAAGGAGCCATCAGCCAGTTGGCGCTGGCCCCGGTCGGAGAAGTGCCTGGCCTGCGCGGCGCCAACCTTGACTTTGACCTGAACCAAGCGGGTGGCAAGGCCAAGATCGAGATCGTCAACGGCGTGGTGAGCTTGCCAGCTTTTTTTGCTGAGCCCCATATTGAGGTCGCTGATTTGCTCACCGAGGTTCGCTGGCAGATCAAAGGCGAGCAGATTGAGGTGGCCTTGCCCAGCGTGAAATTCAGCAACGCCGACACACGCGGCGAGGCGCAAATCAAATGGGCCACCAGCGACCCCACCAAAAACAGTCGGGGGGCCCGGTTTCCGGGTGTGCTTGACCTGCAGGCGACGCTGAAGGACGCCAACGGCACCCGGGTTCACCGCTATTTGCCGCTGGTGATTCAAGCCCCGGTGCGCGACTATGTGCGAGACGCCATCACCGCTGGGGTGGCGCGCCAAGTGAAGTTCCGCGTGAAGGGGGATTTGTACGACATCCCCTATGCAAACCCCAAGCTGGGCGAGTTCAAAATTGAAGCCGATGTACAAAATGCCACACTTCTTTATGTGCCGCCGGGCCTGCAAAGCCCGGGCGAGCGGCCGTGGCCCGCCCTGCGCCAGCTCAGCGGGTCGCTGGTGATTGACGGTGTGCAGTTGAAACTCAAAGGGGGGCAAGCCAAAACAGGGGCCATGAGTGGCTTGCAGCTGAGCGACATCAACGCTGAAATTGCCGACTTGAACCACGCCACGGTGAATGTCAGTGCCAAAGCCCGGGGCCCCGTCTCTGAGGTGCTGGGCGTCGTGAATGGCTCCCCTTTGGGTGGCCTGATTGGTGATGTACTGGGAAGCGCGGTGGCCAGTGGCGGTGCAGATTACACCCTCAAACTCGGCCTGCCTATTTTTCAACTGAGCCATTCCACCGTGCAAGGCAGCGTCATTCTGGGGGGCAATGACCTTCAGATGACGCCTGACACACCCAAGCTGAGTCGTGCGCGAGGCGTGGTGGCTTTCTCCGAAAAAGGGTTTGCCGTGACGGGTGCGCAGGCTCGGATGCTGGGGGGCGACGTGCGGCTGGAAGGCGGCTCGGTACCGCCGACGGGGGCCATCGTGCCGGCGGATCGGGCGAGTCCATCTGTTGTTTTGCGCGCCAGTGGGACGGCTTCCGCCGATGGCTTGCGACAAGCCAAAGAGCTGGGCATGGTGGCGAGTTTGGCGCAGCGCGCCACGGGCAGTGCGGCCTACACCGCCGTACTCGGGTTTCGGGCGGGCCACCCGGAGGTGGCCGTGAGCAGCAATTTGCAGGGCATGGCGCTGGCCCTTCCCGCGCCGCTCAACAAAAGTGCGGACGCGCTGTTGCCTTTTCGGCTCGACACCGCGTTGATTCGCGAATCCGTGCTGCCAGGCCCCGACGGTCAGGTGCGCCTGCGGGACCAGCTGGCGCTGGAGGTGGGGCGGATGGTGTCGCTGGTGTACCAGCGCGACCTCAGCACCCGTGTTCCCAAAGTGCTGCGGGGCAGTATCGCGGTGGGGCTGGCGGCGGACGAATCGGTGGTGATGCCTTTGAGTGGGGTGGGCGCTAATTTGAATTTGGCAACGTTGGATGTCGATGCCTGGCGCACCGTGCTCACGCAAGTGGCGGGGCTTGCGTCAACGGACGCTGCTGTGCCTCATTTGCAGGGGCAGGCCGATGCCGCTCTGGGCTACTTGCCCAGCAGTTTTGCGGTGCGCGCCCAAGAGCTTAGGGTGGGCGGTCGCAAGCTGAACCAGCTGGTCATTGGGGGTTCTCGCGAGGGAACGGTGTGGCGGGCCAACTTGGATGCGCGCCAACTGAATGGTTACTTAGAGTACCGCCCCTCTTCCGACGCAGAAGCCGGTCGCCTCTACGCGCGCTTGTCGCGGTTGGTGATTGAGCCCAGTGCGGTGAGTGAGGTGGAGCATCTGCTGGGTGAACAACCGGCGAGCATCCCCGCGCTGGACATTGTGGTGGATGACTTTGAGCTGCGCGGCAAGCGACTCGGTCGGGTGGAGGTGGAGGCGCTGAACCGAGGTGGCGAGTCGCCCTTGCGGGAAGGCGGCGTGCGTGAGTGGAGGCTGAGTAAATTCAACCTCATCACGCCAGAGGCGCGGCTCATGGCCACCGGCAATTGGGCCAGCACCAACGCCCAATCGGTGGCTCCTGGGCGGCGTCGCACGGTGATGAACTTCAAGCTGGAGATTCGCGACGCAGGTGACCTGCTCACCCGTCTGGGCATGAAGGACGTGGTTCGCAAAGGCAGTGGCCGGATGGAGGGGCAGGTGGCGTGGCTGGGCTCGCCCATCACGCTGGACTACCCGTCCATGAATGGCGCGTTCTCGGTCAATGTGGAGAATGGGCAGTTCTTGAAGGCCGACCCGGGCATTGCCAAGTTGTTGGGTGTGCTTAGCCTTCAGTCCCTGCCACGCCGTTTGACACTCGATTTTCGGGATGTGTTTGCCGAAGGCTTTGCCTTCGATTTTTTGCGGGGCGATGTGCGTATCGCGCAAGGCATCGCCATCACCAACAACCTGCAGATGAAAGGCGTCAATGCGGCGGTCTTGATGGACGGGCAGGCCAATATTGCCCGTGAAACGCAGGACCTCAAAGTGGTGGTGGTGCCAGAAATCAACGCGGGAACGGCGTCCCTGATTGCCACTGTGATCAACCCGGCGGTCGGTTTGGGCACCTTTTTGGCGCAGCTATTTTTACGCCGCCCCTTGATTGAGGCGGCAACCCAGGAGTTGCATGTGGACGGCAGTTGGTCAGACCCCCGCGTGACCAAAGTAGAGCGCGGTGCCAAGGCTAAAAAAGAGGAGTCTCTGTGAAAGTTGCAACGATTCAAATGGTGTCCGGTGCTGACGTGCAGCGCAATTTGGCCCAAGCCCGCATGTTGCTGGGCGAGGTGGCCCAAGCGGGCGCTGAACTGGCGGTGCTGCCCGAGTACTTTTGTCTTCTGGGGACGCATGATTTAGACAAGTTGGCAATTCAAGAGGTCGATGGCGACGGGCCAATCCAGCAATTCCTGGCCGATACCGCACGCGAATTGGGCCTGTGGATTGTGGGCGGAACGGTACCGCTCTCTCTGTCCGAAGGGGCTGTGAGTGAGGCGGTGGCTGCGCAACGCGTGTTCAACAGCACGCTGGTGTACGACCCGCAAGGGCAGCGCGTGGCCCGCTACGACAAGATTCACCTGTTCCGCTTTGACAATGGCCAAGAGTCCTACGATGAGTCTCGCGTGCTGGCCCCCGGCTGTGAGCCGGTGCTGTTTGACCTGCCGTCGCGTGATGGTCACCGCTGGCGCATGGGTCTGAGCATTTGTTATGACTTGCGTTTCTCCGAGCTGTACCGGGCCTATGCCCGCGCCGGGGCGGAGGTACTGCTGGTCCCGAGTGCGTTCACGTACACCACGGGAAAAGCGCACTGGGAGGTGCTGCTGCGTGCCCGCGCCATTGAAAACTTGGCTTTTGTCGCCGCAGCGGCGCAAGGCGGGGTGCACGACAATGGCCGTCGCACGTGGGGGCAGTCGCTGTTGATTGACCCCTGGGGTGAGGTGTTGGCCCAGCGCGCCGAAGCGGCGGGTTGGGTGATGGCTGATCTGAACCATGCGCACCTCATCGCGTGCCGCAACAGTCTGCCCGCCTTGACGCACCGTGTGTTGTGATGGCCAGCAGATACGAATGATGGGCTCTCACGGTTTGATCTGGTCGTCTGGTTTTTCTTTATTTTTATCCTCAAGCGAGGGGGCTGGGTCGGCGCTCGTTGGGGGGGCCGGAGGCTCTCCCCCTGGCCGTCCCGAGAACATGGTCCACCACACGATGAGCAGCAGTATCAACAAGGCACCCAAGGCCTCCAGCAATAGCAAACTCATGAAAAAACTCCTTCGTCCCTTGTTTGTGGGGGGCATTGTAGGCACGCTGGTCGCCTGCAGCAGCCCGCCGATTCAAGCCCCCAGGGAGGAGCCGCTACCGGCTTCCGTGGTGGCCCCGTTGGTCGTATTGGACTTGGACGATACCGGCCCGTTGCCGAGCGAGATCGTGCAAGTGAAAAGCCGCTGGACGCCGGTGCGTTGGGCTGAAT
>JAGODZ010000235.1 GCA_017997975.1 Rhodoferax sp. | reverse complement strand
CTCACAGCGCAAGCCACCCAGCGAATTGCTCAGTGAGCGGCTTGGAGTGCCACTCGCAGGGCGGCACCCACTTCGGGCTTTTGAATAAACGGGTCGGTGGGGTTGCGGGCCAATAAGACATCTTCCAGCCGTGTTTGCACTGACCCGATGGCTTTGGGGTGGCTGTAAATGTAGAACTGCCGTGTCTTCACGGCCTCAAACACCAATCGGGCAACCTCTTGCGCGCTGACTTTGCCCGAGTGGACTGCTTTGTCACTCATGGCCTGTCCAATCAACTGACTTGGGGTGGCCGGGGCAGAGGCGTCGGCCGGCGGGCGGTTGCGGTGGCTTTGGCTGATGCCTGTGGGCACAAAGAACGGACACAACACGGAGGCGCTGATTTGATCGGTCACCAGCGCGAGGTCTTGGTACAAGGTTTCGCTCAAACTGACCACAGCGTGTTTGCTCACGTTGTAGATGCCCATGTTAGGCGCGTTGAGCAAACCGGCCATGCTCGCGGTGTTCACGATGTGCCCCTCGTAACCTGCGTCCTGGCGGGCCGCTTCCAGCATCATCGGTGTGAACACTCGAACCCCGTGGGCCACGCCCATCACGTTGACCCCTAAGACCCACTCCCAGTCGGCCGCAGAGCTCTCCCAGATGAGCCCCCCTGCGCCCACGCCCGCGTTGTTGAAGACAAAGTGCGGCGCACCAAAACGGGCTTGGACCGCCGCCCCCAAGGCGTCCATTTCCGACGCTTTGGACACATCCACCCGCAGGGCCAACACCGAGGCACCCGCCGCGGTCAGCTCGTGGCTCACGGCGTCAAGGGCGTCTTGCTGCACATCGACCAACACCAAGTTCATGCCCAAGGCGGCACCCATTCGAGCGCACTCCAAGCCGAAGCCTGAGCCAGCCCCGGTCAATACGGCGGTTTTGTTTTTAAAGTCGTCCATGTCAGTTCAATTCCTTTGTGAGGGGCGTCCAGAGCATCTCAAGATGCGGGATGCCGTCTTCGAGATAGC
This sequence comes from Rhodoferax sp., assembly GCA_017997975.1. Lineage (GTDB taxonomy): Bacteria > Pseudomonadota > Gammaproteobacteria > Burkholderiales > Burkholderiaceae_C > Rhodoferax. The sequence goes on along the minus strand of JAGODZ010000235.1, from coordinate 4,222 downwards.
GTTTGCCCACGTCGGCAAAGCCATGGCGGGCGTAATAATTTTCAAGATGGGCCTGGGCCCCAATGCGAATGGGCTGCGTGCCCCAGTGGTGGCACAGTCCCCGCATTGACTCCGCGATCAAGGCATGGCCTAAGCCATTCCCCCGCGCACTGGGCCGGGTGGCAACCCGGCCAATGCTGGCCTCAGTGAACTTGGCACCCGGCAAGAAGCAGCGGGCGTAGGCCAGCAAAGCGCCATCACCGCCCTCCTCTCGGCCCAGCACATGCAGGGCCACTGAATCAGCGCCGTCGAGGTCCAAAAAAATGCAGTTCTGCTCAACAACAAACACCTCGCTGCGCAGCTGCAGCAGTTCGTACAGCGTGGCTGGAGACAGCGTCTCAAAGCGGCACCAAGACCACTTCAGGGTTCGCGCTGTGCTCACGATGCACCCACCGCCGTGAGCACGTACCCAATGCGGGGAAAGTGGACCTGCACGGTGCCCGCCCGCGCGTCTTCGCGGCGCAAGGTGTAGTGCATTCGGGTGGCGGCCACCAACTCCCCTTCGGTGGCTTCGGCCCCAAAGCTTTCAGCGACTACGGTCACGCGACTCCCCAAGGGAATACCGTGCTCGTCTTGAAATAATGAGTCATTTAGCACGCTAACCCCCGTGGGGCCTGCGCAAGCAGCTATTGATTCAGTAGCACTCATCTTGCTCACCTGACCCGAGCCGATGGCTGCCATACGGTCCATCCACGCCAACACAGACGGTGTCGCATCCAAAATGTCGGCCAACACAGCCACCCGGTGGCGGGTGAACCACAGCGGGTGGTAGGCGGAAAAGTCGGCCACACAGGGCGCGTTGCCCATCAAATAGTCTTGCCCTTCCAACATATTGGCCAATCGGCGCAAATAGGACTTGTAGGCAGCGCTGGCGTCTGGCGCGTGCAGACGCGTCATGCCCCCGCGCATCGCAGCGCGGTCTGCGATAAACGCGTGGGCGGCCTCGGGCACAGCGCCATCGAACAAGGCTGCGACCCCCTTGGGCTGCAGGTTGTAGGCCATAGCAGCCCAAAACAGCGTGCTGTCCGCCCACTGGGCCAGTACCCGAGCCAAGCCCTTGTGCGCTGCAGGGTACAGCGTGGGCTGGGGCTGCAGGTGCTCCAGCACGTCGCAAATCAAGGCGCTGTCGCAGTACATGTCAGCGCCTATTTGCAGCACCGGTGCCCGACGGTAGCCTCCGGTCAGCGCTTGCAGATCGGGCTTGGGCAGGATCGAGGGGATGATCACTGACTTCCAAGCCAACTGTTTGTAGGCCAGCACCAAACGCACTTTTTCAGAGAACGGGGAACTGGGGTAGTGGTGAAGAATAAGGTCTGACATGGTGAAGTTTTTTTTGTGATCAGTCGGTGGAAATAATCGAGCCAGGAGTGGATGTCGCGTCATCGCCGCGCACATTCAAAGGCTGGCTGCTTTTGGGGCCGGTGGGCAAGCGCCTGACGAATTTAAAGGTGCCCGTGGCGTGGGCGCATGCACGATCGGCCGAATCAAACACCGTGGCTTCCACGAAGGCCAGGGTGGCGGTGCGGTGCATCAAGCGGCCTTTGGCAATCAAAGGGCCGCGCGCGGGTTGCATGAAACTGGTTTTCATCTCGATGGTGACCGCGCCCATGTCGGGTTGCACACTGCGGGCCGCCACGGCCATGGTCACATCCAGCAAGGTCATCAGCGCCCCGCCGTGTGTGACGTTGAACGAGTTCAGGTGCTCGGGTCGGGGGGTGAAGGTGAGCTCAGACCGCCCGCCTTCAAACAACGCCAACTCAAAACCCAGATGGTCAACAAAGGGAATTTCCACCCCAAATTTCATAAATCACCTTTTAGTAGTTCAGGCGAGCAGAGGGTGAATGCGTCGATACGGTCACGATAACCGTCACCCACCCGCCGCTTGTGGCACCGTGGCCCACACCGCCACGGCCAAAAGTCTCAAGCTTAGCCGCCGGTGACCACGCTGACACCACCGTCCACCGCCAACCATTGGCCGGTGATGTGCTTGCCCGCGTCTGAGGCGTACAGCAGGCACAGCCCCTTCAGGTCTTCGTCGTCGCCCAGACGCCTCAATGGCGCGTTCGCCGCCATCTTGTCTTCGCCCAGGCTGTCAATCAGGCCCATGGCCATTTTGGTTTTGAAAAAACCGGGGCAAATGGCATTCACGTTGATGCCATAAGGCCCCCACTCGGCCGCCAGTGCGCGTGTGAAGTTGATCACCGCACCCTTGGAGGTGTTGTAAGCAATGGTTTTCATGGCCACCGGGTTGCCGCCTAAACCTGCAATGGAGGCGATATTGATGATGCGCCCCGAGCGGCGCGCAATCATGCTCTTTTTGGCCACCGCCTGGCTCAGCAAAAAGTAGCCCCGCACATTGAGGTTCATGACCTTGTCCCAGGCGTCAGCGGGGTAGTCTTCAGCCGGTGCGCCCCAAGACGCGCCCGCGTTGTTCACCAAAATATCAACCTCGCCCATGCGCTGCAGCGTTTCATCGACCAGGTGGTGAATATCGGCCTCTTTGGCGCAATCGGCGGCCACCCAGCGGGCATCAATGCCGGCCGCTTGCAATTGCGCAACCGCCTGCTCCAGATCACTGGCCTTGCGGGAGCTCACCATGATGCGGGCGCCCGCCTCGCCCAGCGCGTGCGCCATCTGCAAACCCAGCCCCCGTGAGCCACCGGTCACCAGGGCGGTCTTGCCGGTGAGGTCAAAAAGTTGTTGAACTGTGCGTGCCATGTGAAGGTTCCTGTGGGGTGAATTAAAAATCAAGCATTGTCTTGGGGTTGGGCATCACGCCATGCCCCTTGGGTGATCAGTAGAGCGCTCAAATTGATGCCGTGACCCCGCCTTCAAAAAGCGTCCTCGGGCATCTCGGCGCAGGTCATGTCGCGGCGCTCCATCACGTTCAACCAGGCCTCAATCTTGGGCAGCTCATAATGGTAAAAATAGGCTGTAGCCCTTACCCTGCCTTCGCAAGCCGCTATGGATTGAGTAGCATCTTTCTCTAACGATGCCAGCGCCACCTCCAGCCAAATCCAGGCCAGCACGGTGTGACCAAAGGCCTGCATATAGGGCACGGCATTGGCCAGGGCGTCGTGGGGCACGCCGGTTGACCACGCAGCTTGGGTCGCTTCTGACACCCGTTTCAAGGCGTTCCTTAAGGCGTGCGCATGCGGGGCCAACGCAGGCACCGCCTCCGCACGCGTCGCTGTCGCGTTCATGCGGCCTGCCAGCAAGGCCAGACCCCGCCCCTCTTCCATCAGCACCTTGCGGCCCAGCAGGTCCAGCGCCTGAATGCCATGCGTGCCCTCGTGAATCATGTTCAACCGGTTGTCGCGCCAGTACTGCTCTACCGGAAAGTCGCGCGTGTAGCCATAGCCGCCATGCACTTGAATCGCCAAGGAGTTGGCCTCTAGGCACCACTCACTGGGCCAGCTTTTCGCAATCGGCGTCAACACCTCAAGCAACAAACGCGCCTCATCCGCCGCTTCAAGCGTGCCGGTGTGCTGCTCGTCCACCAAGCGGGCGCAGTACAGCGCCAGTGCCAAAGCGCCCTCGCCATACGACTTTTGCGCCAGCAGCATGCGCTTGACGTCAGCATGCTCAATGATCCGAGCCTGAGGTTGCGCGGCATCTTTGCCGCCGGCGCTGAGGGGGCGACCCTGCGGGCGGCCTTTGGCGTACTCCAGCGAGGCGTAGTAGCCTGCCATGCCCAGCATGGTGGCACCAATGCCCACCGCAATACGGGCACCGTTCATCATGTGGAACATGCACTGCAAGCCCTTGCCGGGTGGGCCGACCAGGTAGCCCACAGCGCCTGCGCCTTGGCCATCCAGCCCTTGGCTCACGCTGGTGACGGGGTACTTGCCTTCCCCAAAGTTCAAGAGGGTGTTGGTCGTGCCGCGCCAGCCGAGTTTGTGGTTCAGGCCCGCCAGTGCCACGTCGTTGCGCTCACCCGTTAACGCACCCTGCGCATTGACCATTTTCTTAGGCACGATGAACAGCGAGATGCCTTTGGTGCCAGGCACCAACTTGCCGTCCGGCCCCGGAATTTTCGCCAGCACCAAGTGAATGATGTTCTCGGTCAGCTCATGCTCACCGGCAGAGATCCACATCTTGTTGCCCTTGAGGCGGTAACGCGGCCCCAAAGGGTCGGTCGCCGCGTCATCGCCATCGGGCACCGCACGGGTCACCACGTCGC
>JAGODZ010000049.1 GCA_017997975.1 Rhodoferax sp. | reverse complement strand
TCCACTTTGAGCCCCGTGCCGCCGTCCAACGCCTCGCCCGCCTCGGTGTACTTGCAAATGGCTTCGTGAATCGTCAAGCGCTGAAACGGTTGGGCCAGGTCAACCGCTTTGCCGCCGTAGGTGAGTTGCAAGGTGCCCACTGCTTTTTGCGCCGCGTCGCGAATCAAGGCCTCGGTGAAGGTCATCAGGTCTTGGTAGTCCCAGTAGGCGGCGTAGAACTCCATCATGGTGAACTCGGGGTTGTGGCGCACCGAGATGCCTTCGTTGCGGAAGCTGCGGTTGATCTCAAAAACCCGCTCAAAGCCGCCCACGATCAAACGCTTGAGGTAGAGCTCGGGCGCAATGCGCAAGAACATTTGCTGGTCCAGCGCGTTGTGGTGGGTGGTGAAGGGTTTGGCGTTGGCACCGCCGGGAATGGGGTGCAGCATGGGGGTTTCCACCTCTAAAAAGTGGTGGGCCACCATGAACTCGCGAATGCCGCTCAACGCCTTGCTGCGCGCCGTGAAGCGCTTGCGGGCGTCTTCGTCGGTCATCAGGTCAACATAGCGCTGGCGGTATTTCACCTCTTGGTCGTTCATGCCGTGAAACTTGTCGGGCATGGGGCGCAGGCTTTTGGTCAGCAGGCGAATGTGGGTGGCGTGAATCGAGAGTTCGCCGGTTTTGGTCTTGAACACCCGGCCTTCAGCGGCCACGATGTCGCCCAGGTCCCAGTGCTTGAAGCTGGCGTACAACGCTTCGCCTACTTCTTCGCCTTTGATGTAGACCTGAATGCGGCCGGTGCTGTCTTGCAAGGTGGCAAAGCTGGCTTTGCCCATGACCCGTTTAAGCATCATGCGACCCGCCACCTTGGCGATGCTGCCTTGCTCCAGCAGACCTTCAGCGGTTTGGCCGGCATGGGCGGCCAACAATCCATCGGCGCGGTCAGTGGGTTTGAAGTCGTTGGGGAAGGCGACGCCTTTGCCTTCGGCTTGCTGCTGGCGAATGGCTTTGAGCTTCTCCCGACGCTCCAAGATCAGTTGGTTTTCGTCAATTGGAGCGGCGGCGGTGTGGAGGTCGGACATGAGGGCGCAATCGGGTGATCAAAGGTGAGCAGATACCAGCCAGGGGATGGCCGAAAAACGTTAATTTTAAGGGGCGCAGTAGGGTGGCTATCATTGAATGAGAAATTCACACCCACACCATGCTTTATCAAATTTTTTCTCTCTTGCTTGAAGTCGCTGTCAGTGTGCTGGCCGGAGCCTGTTTGCTGCGCTTGTACATGCAGTACCAGCGTATCCCCATGTCGGCCCGCTCCGGCAATCCGCTGGGGCGCTTTGTCTTTGCCTTAACCGATTGGCTGGTGCTGCCGCTGCGCCGTGTGGTGCCCTCCATGGGCAGCTGGGACATGGCGAGTTTGGTGGGGGCCTTCCTGTTGGAGTTGGCCCAGTTTGCGTTGCTGTGGCTGATGGCTGGGGCAGACGGTGGCCTGTTTGCGGTGCCGATTTTGGCCGCCTTTGGGTTGGTCCGGTTGGTGATCTCCGGTATGACGGGGATGGTGATCGTTTATGCGATTTTGTCTTGGGTGCAAACCCGTTCGGTCATGGCCGATGTGATTGAGCGCTTGTGCGCGCCGGTGCTGACGCCGATTCGCCGGGTGCTGCCGCTGATTGGTGGCATTGACCTGTCGCCGCTGGTCCTGTTGCTGTTGCTGCAAATTGCTTCCATTATTTTGGGTAACTTGCAAGGCATGGCGCTGATGATGTAGCGGTTTTCTTCATAAAAAAAGGTGCCTAAGTGGCACCTTTTTTTATGCGGGAGGTGAGTCAGGTCAGATCACCGCATCGGCCGGCTGGCGTTGCAGCATGGCCAGGGTGTTGGCGATGGTCTTCTTCAGTTCGCGGCGGTCGCAAATAAAGTCAATGGCCCCTTTGGTTTGCAAGAATTCGGCACGCTGAAAGCCTTCGGGCAGTTTCACACGCACGGTGGATTCGATCACGCGCGGGCCGGCAAAGCCGATCAAGGCCTTGGGTTCGGCAATGACCACATCCCCCAGAAAAGCAAATCCGGCGCTGACGCCACCCATGGTGGGGTCGGTCAACACGCTGATATAGGGAAGTCCTTTTTTGGCCAGTCGGGTCAGGGAGGCATTGGTCTTTGCCATTTGCATCAGGCTGAGCAAGCCCTCTTGCATGCGGGCACCACCGGTGGAGGTGAAGCAGATGAAAGGCACCTTTTGCTCCACGGCGGCGTGAACACCGCGCACAAAGCGCTCGCCCACGACCGAGCCCATGCTGCCGCCCATGAACTCAAATTCAAAGCAGGCGGCGACCACCCCCATGCCGTGAATAGCGCCGCCCATGACCACCAAGGCATCGGTCTCGCCCGTGTTTTCCAGCGCTTCTTTCAAGCGCTCGGGGTACTTTCGGCTGTCTTTGAATTTGAGGGCATCGACCGGAAGCACCTCTTGGCCGATCTCATACCTGCCTTCGTTGTCGAGGAAAAAGTTGAGCCGGGCGCGCGCCCCAATGCGGTGGTGGTGACTGCAGGTGGGACAGACGTTCTGGTTCTGCTCCAGATCGGCTTTGTACAGCACGGCTTCACAGCTGGGGCACTTGCTCCAGACGCCTTCAGGAATGCTGCGGCGGTCTTCTGGATTAGACCGCTGGATTTTGGAGGGGAGTAATTTTTCTAGCCAACTCATAAGATCACCTTCAATAGTTGAGGACGATGCGTGCGCTATCGGCCGCGCCCCGCTGTCTCGCAAAGTCGGAGTTTAGTCCAGGACCTCTGCCGACTTCAACACCGGTCAAACCAGGGGTTCGACCGGCTGGACCTGTTCGAGAGGTCCATTAGCTGTCTAGCGCGTTGCGAATGTCGCGCAAAAACTGCTGGGCCACAGGCGCGACTTGGTCGCGCGGCTGCTCGTCAATCAGTTGAATGATCTTGCTGCCAATCACCACTGCATCGGCCACTTTGCCAATGATGCGCGCGGTTTCAGCATCGCGAATGCCAAAACCAACGCCTACTGGCACCGACACGTGCTCGCGAATACGCGGCAGCATGGCCTCGACCGCGGCCGTGTCCAGCATCCCCGAACCCGTCACGCCTTTCAACGAGACGTAGTACACATAGCCGCTGGCCACGCGGGCCACTTGTTGCATGCGTTCGGTGGTGGAGGTGGGGGCCAGCAGAAAGATCAGGTCCATGTTGGCTGACTTCAATTCAGCCGCGAACGCTTCGCATTCTTCGGGCGGGTAGTCCACGATCAACATGCCGTCCACCCCGGCGGCCGCCGCATCTTGCACAAACGCACTTTGGCTAGACCGGCTGGTGTGCTTTTGGTTGTAGCGCTCCACCGGGTTGGCGTAACCCATCAACACGACGGGAGTGGTGTCGTTTTGGGTGCGAAAGGCCTGCACCATGGCCAGCACTTGCACCATGCCAATGCCTTGGGCCAAGGCTTTGTCGCCGGCTTTCTGGATCACCGGACCGTCGGCGCTGGGGTCAGAAAACGGGACGCCAAGTTCAATCACATCGGCACCGCCCGCCACCATGGCGTGCATGAGTTCAGGGGTGATGTCAGCAAAGGGAAAACCGGCGGTGACGTAAGGAATGAGTGCCTTGCGACCTTGCGCTTTGAGTTGCGCGAATGTGGAGGCGATACGGCTCATTTGACAACTTTCATGGTGTGGGTGGCAGGGCCCGTGTCGCCGCCTTTGACAGATTGGCCCGTGCAGCTGGGGCGGCAGAAGAAGTCGGCCTGGCTCAGGTCGGCCACGGTGCCAATGTCTTTGTCGCCGCGACCGGACAAATTGATCAAAATCGACTGGTCCGCGCGCATGGTTTTGGCCAGCTTCATGCCGTAAGCCACCGCGTGGCTGGATTCGAGTGCCGGAATGATGCCTTCGGTGCGGCACAGGTAATGAAACGCCTCCAAGGCCTCTTTGTCGGTGATACCCACGTACTCGGCGCGACCGATGTCTTTCAGGAACGCATGCTCCGGGCCGACGCCGGGGTAATCCAGCCCGGCGCTGACGCTGTGGGTTTCAGTGACTTGGCCGTTGTCGTCTTGCAGCACGTAGGTGCGATTGCCGTGCAACACACCAGGGCTGCCGCGTTGCAGCGAGGCAGAGTGGCGCTCGGTGTCCATGCCTTCACCGGCTGCCTCGACGCCAATCAAGCGGGTGTTGGCGTGGGAAATGTAGGGGTAAAAGATGCCCATGGCATTGCTGCCCCCGCCCACACAGGCCATGACCACATCCGGCTGGGAGTTGGTGCATCCGGCTTTGGCCAGCATTTCGGGCATTTGCACCAAGCACTCATTGCCAATCACGCTTTGAAAGTCGCGCACCATCATGGGGTAAGGGTGGGGTCCAGCCACGGTGCCAATGATGTAGAAGGTGTTGTCCACGTTGGCCACCCAGTCGCGCATGGCTTCGTTGAGGGCGTCTTTCAGGGTTTTGCTGCCGCTTTCCACGGGAACCACGGTGGCACCCAGCAACTTCATGCGGTACACATTGGGGCTTTGGCGTTTGACGTCTTCGCTGCCCATGTACACCACACATTCCAGCCCGTAGCGCGCGCAAATGGTGGCGGTCGCGACCCCGTGCTGACCGGCGCCAGTTTCGGCAATGATGCGGGGTTTGCCCATGCGCTTGGCCAGCATGGCCTGGCCGATGGTGTTGTTGATTTTGTGGGCGCCGGTGTGGTTCAGGTCTTCGCGCTTGAGGAAGATCTGAGCGCCTCCTTGTTCACGGCTCATGCGGGCGGCATGGTAAATCGGCGAAGGGCGGCCCACAAAATGGGCTAATTCGTCGTTGAACTCCGCCACAAAAGCCGGGTCATGTTGGTACTTGGCGTAAGCGTCTTTGAGCTCGTTGATGGCGTGGGTCAGCGTCTCGGAGATGAAACTACCGCCATAGACACCAAAGTGGCCACGGGCATCTGGTTGTTGGTAAGTGGTCATGGTTTGTCAGTTGAGAGGGGCGGCTGCGTGAGTTCGCGAGCCAAGCTCTGCAAGGTCCTTGAGTTGTTGGTCGGCGGCCCGAACGGCCGCGACAAATTGATTGATTTTTTCGGGGTCTTTGAGGCCCTTGTTCCCTGGGCCTGACCGTTCGACACCCGAACTCACATCGACTGCCAGCGATTTACAGCGCGGGCGCACCTGCAAAATGCCATCTGTCACGTTGGCAGCGTTGAGCCCACCACTCAAGACGAGGTGAGCGTTGACGTTTGGAGGAAGCAGTGACCAATGGAAGGTTTGCCCACCACCACCATACCCGTCGACATGCGCGTCGAGCAAAATGGCTTGGGCTTGTGAGTAATCGGACGCAAATTTTACGAGATCAAACTGGGCCCCCGCTGCACCGAGGGGAATACGCGCGGCTCTCAGATACGGGCGGGCACCTTGGAGGGTGCTTGCCAAACAGTCCTCAGGGCTTTCATCACCATGAAATTGGGCTGTAGCCCCCGCAATAGCTGCGCAAGTAGCTATGATTTTGGAAGCGCTTTCATTCACAAACAAAAGAACCGGTGTGATAAACGGGGGAAGCCGTTTGGCCAATTCTGCGGCGCGCGCGGTAGAGACGTAACGTGCACTTTGGTCGTACATGACAAAACCAATGGCATCGACGCCTGCCGCCACGGCGGCGTCCACGTCCTGCTCTCGGGTCAAGCCACAGATTTTGATGCGGGTGCGGTGGGCGAAAAGGGCGTTAGAGGTCATGGCAATCCATCAAAAGCAGGGGTGCGCTCTGGAATTTCCCAGTGTGGCGCATAGCGGGGCCCCAAAAAGTAGAGCCCATTGGGTGAAAAGGTGGGCGCAGCAACGGTGCGGTCGCGCGCCTGCAGAATCTCCTGTATCCACTCTGGGGGGTGTTTGTGTTGACCCACGGTAATCAGGCCGCCCATGATGTTGCGAATCATGTGGTGCAAGAAGGCGTTGGCTTCAAACTCAAAGCGCCAATACGCGCCGCGCTGAGAAATCTCGATGCGTTGCAGTGTCTTGACCGGCGAGAGCGCTTGGCAGGCCGCCGCCCTGAACGAACTGAAATCATGTTCGCCCACCAAATAGGCTGCCGCTTGGCGCATTGCATCACCGTCAATAGGTCGGTACACCCAGCCCACTCGTCCCGCATCCAAGCTGGGTCGCACGGGTGATTCGTAAAGGATGTAGGCGTAGCGACGGGACTGTGCGCTGGCGCGGCAATGGAATTCTGAAGGCACCACCTGAGCCCATTCCACTGCAATATCGGTGGGCAGGAAGGCATTGCTGCCTCGAACCCAAGAGGTGGTGGGTCGGGTGAGTTCGGTGTCGAAGTGGACTACTTGCATGAGTCCATGAACACCTGCGTCTGTTCGTCCCGCGCAGAGTGTGGATACCCGGTTCCCTGCGAATTTTCCCAGAGCCGCTTCTAACTGGTCCTGCACGGTTTGACGGGAGAGTTGGCTTTGCCAGCCTTGGTAGGCTTGCCCGTTGTAGCTGATGCCGAGTGCTAGCCTCACTGTAAATACAGACCACCCCCGACGCCGCGCGGCGAGGGTGAGTCACCTTATAGGTTGTTCAAGGCGCGCTGTGCCTTGGCCCTCATGTCACCCGTGGCCTCCGAGAGCACTTCTTCAATGAGGGCGCGAGCGCCATCGTCGTCACCAATAGCACTGAATTCTTCAGCCAACGCCAACTTGGTCATCAGCGGATCCTCGTGCTCTACCGGTGCGGCATGGGCATTGCTGGTGACGGGCGTATTCACGTCAAGAGACAAAGAGCCCAAATCGAAGTCCAGCATCGTGAGGTCAGCATCGGGCCCCTCTTCGGGCTCATTGGCGGTCAACTCGCCGGGTTTCGTGGCACCAAAACTGGTGGCGGCCTGAACCTTGAACTCTTCCGAGTCGATTGCGGCATCCAACGCAGCCGTTGTGGAAGTCAGGTCATCCAAGGCAGAGAGGTCCATACTGTTGTCGTTCAGCGAGGCGGGAGACGTCAGTGAATGCGGCAGGGTCTGCGTCGGGGTCTCAAAGTCCAGCGAATTGGCATCATGACCAAAGGACGGAAGGTCAAACGAGGGTGCCACATCATCGAGCGCTGGTGGAGTGGATTGACGGGCAGGCTCTTCTTCAAATGAGAAATCCAGATCCAAGTCCAAATCAATGTCCGAGCGCTCATTGGCAACTGGCTCTGCTGCTGGCGCAGGCGACAGGGGGGCTCTGAGGCTACTGAGGTCTTCGCTTGTTTCTGAATCCAGGGTGGCGTCTTCTTCGGTTGCTGGGATATCGATGGGTGGTAAAGGAAGTCCGCCAGGTTGGTACAACGCATTGGTGGGGTCGATGCCTAAACCCAACTCGCAAATGCGCGCCCATTCGGCACCCATACCGCCCGTGACTTTGAGCGCCAAAGTCGCAATTTCTTCAAGTCCGTGAGCATCGTTGCGTTTGGCCAAGATATCAGCCAGTTTTTGATGGATGGCGATACGCCCGGGTTGCGTGCGAAGTGCCTCGCGCAAAATCTCTTCAGCTTGGAGGTCCCGGCCATAGGCCAGATAGACGTCCGCTTCAGCCACGGGGTCCACATCATCTGCCACCAATTGACTTGGGGAATAAACCATGGAGGACGCCGACCTGTCACTGTCATGGGTGTCCACACTTTGACCACCGCTTGCACCAAAGAAAGATTCCGGCTTGAGATGACTTTCGATGAAAGCGCTGTCGACATGCTCTTTGTTCTTGCGCTGTCGCATGCGATAAATGCCCAGGGCGGCTAACAAGGCAATTAAAGCTGCTGCGCCAGCGATCAGCAATGGATTTTCAATCAGTTCATCCATGAAATCAGGCTCGGGTGCCGCAACCGCTGCCACAGGCGGCGCCACGACGGGGGCTACCGCAGGGGCCACTGGGGTGGGTTCCTTGGGAGGAGCATCAGGAACCGCTACAGGAACGGCAACGGTGGCTGGAACGGGCTCTGTTGCCGTGGTCGGCGGTGAGGCGGGAGCCTCGCTGGGGGCTGTCGCTCCGAGTTTGCCTAAGTCTTCGATGTTTTTCGTGAGTTCAGCAGCCCGACTGCTGGCCTCGGCTGCTGCACGGTCTTTGGCCAACTGATCTTCAGCAAGTTTGCTTTGGACGGAGCTCTTGGATAACGTGAGTTTGTCGGGGCTAGGTGCTTCAGTTTTTTTGTCCTCAACCTGAGCTTGCAAGCGACCACTGGCTTGGCGGTCTGCAGGCGCTTGTGGCGCTTGCGGCGTATTGGCCGCCAGTTTTCTTCGGTAATCGTTGAAGTCGCGACTTTGTGCAACGATGATTTGAGTGGCTTGGGTCGCTGGTGTGCTGCTGGCTTGGGCTTCTGTTGGGATTTCCAACACGGCTCCCGCTTTCATCCGGTTGACGTTGTCACGAGTAAACGCATCAGGGTTGGCGCGCAGAAGGGCCACCAGCATCTGATCGAGTGAGACATTGACAGGCAGATTTTTTTCTGCAATCCCGCTGGCTGTTTCGCCTGCCCTGACTCTGATTTTCTGGGCCCGCTCATCCGTGGGTGACGCTGCCACCGGTTTGGGTGGAGCGGGGCGCACTTGCGTTCGTGTTTCTGCTCTGGTGGGTGCTATTGCGACGGAGGACGGTGCCGGGGATTGGGTGGCAGAAGGTGCTTGGGTTTGTGATGGTGCTTGAACCGGGCCCGGCGCAGTCGATTCGGGTCTCTTGAGCGTCGCTGGGTCGAACAGCATGGTGTAGTCGCGCACAATGCGTCCTGAAGCCCAGGTGGCTTCCAAAATCATATCCACGAAGGGCTCATTGATCGCACGGTCACTGCTAAGCCGAATAAACGCTCTGCCATTGGCCCGTGTTTGAAGGGATGTCTTCACGTTGGCCATGGCAGGGTTGTATTCCAACCCTGCCGCCTGAAAAACGGAAGGTTGGGCAACCACCGTTTTGAGGGATGCCGCTTCTTCAGCGTTGATTTCAGGAATATCGACCTCAGCGCGCAATGGCTCACCCAAGGCAGACTGAACCGTGATTCGGCCCAAAGACAACGCCAATACACTGGGACTCGCTAAACCCAATAGGGTAGTGGCCGCCGCCGCCAGAACGGTTCTTTGCCAACGATGTGACTTAGCAATCAATTTAAGGACTCCGGTATTCAGGCGACAGTGAAAAATGCGCGATAGATGGACGCAATGCCACAAGACTTTTTATCGAAAAGCACAATAACATCAATATCTTATGAAGACAAGATAACTAAGCTGCCCACGGTAATAACCTCACTTTTCAGAGTGAGCCGTGGGGATTTTATGACGTTAAACAACAAAAAAACCATGTGCCCGATCAAGCGCGTGATAGCGAGCTTGATCGGGCACGGTGAGGTTTTCGCACGGCTTGCGTGATCACGCCGCCAGCAAAATTCTCAGCATGCGGCGAAGTGGCTCAGCTGCGCCCCACAACAATTGATCTCCGATGGTGAATGCCCCAATGTAATCGGGTCCCATCGCGAGTTTGCGAATACGTCCCACAGGAATGGTCATGGTGCCTGTTACAGCCACGGGCGTCAGGCCCTGAATCGTTGCTTCTTTGGTGTTTGGAATCACTTTGACCCACTCGTTGTCTGCCGCAATCATGGCTTCAATATCGGCGGTTGGAATGTCCTTTTTAAGCTTCAGTGTCAGCGCTTGGCTGTGACAGCGCATGGCACCTACGCGCACACAAAAACCATCGACGGGGATTGCCGTTGTTCCGAAACCTTCGCCTAGACCGAGTATTTTGTTGGTCTCGGCCATGCCTTTCCATTCTTCCTTGGACTGGCCGTTGCCCAGATCTTTGTCGATCCAAGGAATGAGCGAACCACCCAGTGGCACGCCGAAGTTGGCTGTTTCGGCGCTGGTCAATGCGCGTTGCTTGGCAATGATTTTGCGATCAATTTCGAGAATAGCGCTTTTCGGATCGTCCAAAAGAGACTTTACTTCTGCGTTCAAGGTGCCATATTGCGTCAAGAGTTCGCGCATATGTTGCGCCCCACCTCCTGATGCGGCTTGGTAGGTTTGCGTGCTCATCCACTCTACCAAGCCCGCTTTGAACAAAGCGCCCACACCCATCAGCATACAACTGACGGTGCAATTCCCACCGACCCAGTTGTTGCCGCCCTTATTTAGGGCATTCTGGATGACAGGGAGGTTGACCGGGTCCAGCACAATGACGGCGTCGCCGTTCATCCGCAGTGTTGAGGCAGCGTCGATCCAATGGCCCTTCCAGCCTGCAGCGCGCAGTTTGGGAAACACGTCACTGGTGTAGTCGCCGCCTTGCGCGGTGATGATGATGTCGCAACGCTTTAGCTCGTTGATATCAAACGCGTCTTTGAGTGACGTTTCGTTTTTTGCTTGGGCCGGGGCTTTGCCCCCCGCGTTGGAGGTTGAGAAAAACAAGGGTTCGATGAGATCGAAGTCACCTTCGGTTTGCATTCGATCCATCAGGACGGAACCCACCATGCCGCGCCATCCCACCAGACCGACCAAATTACCAGTTTTCATCACGTTGCCCTTTCAGATTGTCAAAATTAAGAAATTTCATCTGCCCGGCTCGTCTGGCCAGGGGCACGACGAACCAAGCGGTGTTAGCTTTTAATGGTTGTCGTTTTGGTGACTGCGTTGTCGGCATCAGCCAAGACCTCTCCAGCGCCGCTCAAAGAGGGCGCTGGCAATCGCGAATGGACTGGCGTGGTCAACATCCTTCAATTCTATTCGGCTTTACTTCAACGCCTTGACGACGGCAGCGCCCATCTCAGAGGTGCTCACCCGGGTCGTACCTGTGCTGTAAATGTCAGCGGTCCGCAATCCTTGCGTGAGAACCGACTGAACCGCCGCTTCAATTCTCAGTGCGGCTTCCTCTTGGTTCAAGCTAAAACGCAGCATCATGGCCGCACTCAGAATGGTGGCCAATGGGTTTGCGATGCCTTTGCCTGCAATGTCTGGTGCACTGCCGTGGCTGGGTTCGTACAGGCCTTGGTTACTTGAATTCAAGGAGGCAGAGGGCAGCATGCCAATCGAGCCGGTCAGCATCGAGGCCTCATCACTCAAGATGTCACCAAACATATTACCGGTCACCACCACATCAAATTTCTTTGGGGCACGAACCAGTTGCATGGCCGCGTTATCGACATACATATGGTCCAGTTCAACGTCGGGGTACTCTTTGCCAACCTCCGTGACTATGTCTTTCCAGAACTGAAAGGTTTCCAGCACATTGGCTTTGTCAACGCTGGTGACGCGTTTGCTGCGTTTGCGGGCTGCTTGAAACGCCACGTGCGCAATGCGCTCGATTTCAGGGCGGCTGTAGCGCATGGTGTCGAAAGCTTCTTCCGCGCCGGGGAAATGTCCGTCGGTTGCGATGCGGCGACCACGCGGTTGACCAAAGTAAATGTCACCGGTGAGTTCCCGGATGATCAAGATGTTCAATCCCGAGATGATCTCTGGCTTGAGACTGGAGGCGTCCACCAGTTCCTTGTAGCAAATGGCAGGACGAAAGTTGGCAAAAAGCCCCAAGTTTTTACGCAGGCCGAGAATGGCTTGTTCTGGGCGCAAGGGGCGATCCAGTGAGTCGTACTTCCAATCGCCAACGGCACCAAACAGAATCGCATCGGAGTCCTTCGCCAACTGGAGCGTGGCCTCAGGGAGCGGGTGGCCGTGGGCCTCAAAGGCCGCGCCGCCGACCAAGGCGGTTTCCATTTCAAACTTTAAATCCAATGCTTTCAGCACGTGAACCGCTTCGGCAACAATTTCGGTTCCAATGCCATCGCCTGGTAATACTGCAATCTTCATGATATCTCTAACTCACTATGAAATAAATAGCTGCTTACGCAAGCAGGGTATGGGCTAGCCATGGTTTTTTAACCAAACGTTCAGCCTCAAAGGCTTTGATTTTTTCAGCATGGCGCAAGGTCAGTCCAATATCGTCAAAGCCATTCAATAGGCAATATTTGCGAAACGCTTGCACCTCAAAGGGCCATTCGTCGCCACTGGGCTTGATGATGACTTGACGTTCTAAATCGATGGTCAAGGCGTAGCCAGGGAAGGCGGCTGATTCGTCAAACAGCTGGCTGACTTGGGTTTCACTCAGCACGATCGGAAGCAGGCCGTTCTTGAAGCTGTTGTTGAAGAAAATATCGGCGTAGCTGGGGGCGATGATGGCCCGAAACCCGTATTGGTCCAACGCCCAAGGGGCATGCTCGCGTGAGGAGCCGCAGCCAAAATTTTTGCGCGCCAACAAGATGGACGCACCTTGGTAGCGTGACTGGTTCAGCACAAAGTCGGGATTGAGCTTTCGCGTGGCGGTATCTTGGCCAGGATAGCCCGCATCCAGATACCGCCATTCGTCAAAAAGATTTTGACCGAATCCGGTTTTGCGAATGGACTTCAAAAACTGTTTAGGGATGATCGCGTCGGTATCGACGTTTTCACGGTCCATGGGTGCCACGAGTCCTTGGTGCTGGGTGAACTTTTGCATGGTGTTTTTCTACTCTTTCTTGACTGCTTTTTCCATCTTCGCTTTGACTCACTGACGACCCAGTTCCCCTTTTCAGAAAGGTAGGGAAGCTGGTGAGCGTCACAGAGCGCGATGAGGGTTGGCGGCGGTGTTAATGACCAGAACTTTGGGTTGATGTTGCCGATCAGCTGAAGCGTCGAACATCGACGAAATGCCCGTGAATGGCCGCAGCGGCAGCCATCGCCGGGCTGACCAAATGCGTGCGTCCGCCCGCGCCTTGACGCCCTTCAAAGTTTCGGTTGCTGGTGGACGCACAGCGCTCACCCGGCTCCAGTCGATCGGCATTCATGGCCAAGCACATGGAGCAACCCGGTTCGCGCCATTCAAAGCCAGCGGCTTTGAAAATGTCATGCAAGCCCTCTCGTTCGGCTTGTTCCTTGACTAGGCCTGACCCGGGAACCACCATGGCCAGCTTCACGTTGGAGGCCACTTTTTGACCCAGTTTTTTCACCAAGACCGCCGCTTCGCGCATGTCCTCAATGCGGCTGTTGGTGCATGAGCCGATGAATACTTTGTCAACAAACAAATCGTTCAGAGCCTTGCCTGGTTCCAGACCCATGTAGACCAACGCACGCTCAATGGCTGCGCGTTTGTTCACATCCTTCTCTTTTTCAGGATCAGGGACGCAAGCATCAATCCCCAGCACCATTTCGGGAGAGGTTCCCCACGTCACTTGAGGAATGATTTGACTGGCATCGAGTTCTATAACGGTGTCAAACACGGCATCGGCGTCAGAGTGCAGCGTTTGCCAGTACGAGACGGCCTGGTCCCACTCCAACGCCGCCGCGCTGCCATGGGCGGCGTTATGTCCTGGGGCCAAGGGGCGACCTTTAACGTAATCGATCGTCTTTTGATCAACCGCGACCAGCCCGGCTCGGGCCCCGGCCTCAATGGCCATGTTGCACACGGTCATGCGACCTTCCATGCTCAGGGCTTGAATGGCAGTGCCTCCAAATTCAATCGTGTAGCCTGTGCCCCCAGCCGTGCCGATTTTCCCGATGATTGCCAGCACGATGTCCTTGCCGCTGCAGCCTTTTGGCAGCGTGCCATTGACGAGAATCAACATGTTTTTGGCCTTTTTAGCCAGCAATGTTTGAGTTGCCATCACGTGTTCGACTTCACTGGTCCCAATGCCGTGGGCAAGAGCGCCAAAGGCACCATGGGTGGAGGTGTGGGAATCTCCACACACCACGGTCATGCCCGGCAGAGTGGCTCCGTTCTCAGGTCCGATGACGTGAACAATGCCTTGTCGTTTTGACAAAAATGGGAAGTAGGCTGCGGAGCCAAATTCCTGGATGTTCGAGTCAAGGGTGACAACCTGCTCCCGACTGGTGGGGTCGGTGATGCCGTCATAACCTCGCTCCCAACCGGTGGTAGGGGTGTTGTGGTCTGCTGTCGCCACGATGGAGCTCACTCGCCACACCTTGCGGCCCGCCTGACGCAGGCCTTCAAATGCTTGTGGACTGGTGACCTCATGCACCAGATGGCGGTCAATGTAGAGAATGGACGTGCCATCCTCTTCCGTGTGAACCACATGTTCATCCCAAAGCTTGTCGTAGAGTGTGCGTCCCATTGTGTTTTTTCCTTGGAAATTCATCAAAAACAAATTCCGGTTTGAAACCTCCCCTTCAGGGGAATCAAATTCATTTGAAAGAGGGGTAAGTTCTTCCAAATTCGCTCCGTCAGGGGCGTGGATTTAAACACCATTTTATGCTGCGTTGCCCTGACGCGGTCCCCAAGCAAAACGCCCGTCAGACTGGCGTCCGACGGGCGTTTTAAATGGGTGTACTTAGCGTTGGCCGATAGGTTGAACGTCGCGACGCACTTGGCCCGTGAACAACTGGCGGGGACGACCGATTTTGTACTCGGGGTCGCCAATCATTTCATTGAGTTGTGCAATCCATCCCACCGTGCGTGCCAGCGCAAAGACGCCCGTGAACATGTTGACGGGAATACCAATCGCACGCTGCACGATACCTGAGTAAAAGTCCACGTTGGGGTAGAGCTTGCGCTGAACGAAGTAATCGTCTTCCAAGGCAATCTTTTCCAAGGCCATTGCCAACTTGAACAAGGGGTCGTTTTCGAGCCCTAACTCTGCCAAAACTTCTTTGCAGGTCTCTTGCATCAGGGTGGCGCGGGGATCGTAGTTCTTGTACACGCGGTGTCCAAAGCCCATGAGTTTGACACCCGAGTTCTTATCCTTGACTTGTTCCATGAACTGGCCCACTTTGGAGATACCCCCCATTTTTTGGATGTCTTCGAGCATGTTCAAGCACGCTTCGTTGGCACCACCGTGAGCCGGGCCCCATAAACAAGCCACACCCGCAGCAATGGCCGCGAAGGGGTTGGTGCCGGAACTTCCGCACAAGCGAACGGTCGAAGTTGAGGCGTTTTGCTCGTGGTCTGCATGCAACACAAAAATACGATCCAACGCCCGCTCAATCACAGGGTTCACCACGTACTCTTCGCACGGTGTTGCAAACATCATGTGCAAAAAGTTGCCGGCGTAACTCAAGTTGTTCTTGGGGTACATGTACGGCTGACCCGAGTTGTACTTGTACGCTAACGCCACCAGTGTCGGCATTTTGGCAATCAGACGAATGGCAGAGATTTCGCGGTGCTGGGGATTGTTGATGTCGGTGCTGTCGTGATAAAAGGCCGACAAGGCCCCCACCAAGCCGGTCAGAATGGCCATCGGATGCGCATCGCGCCGGAAGCCACGCAGGAAAAACTGCATCTGCTCGTGAACCATGGTGTGGTTGGTAACCCGGCCAGTGAACTCGGCTTTTGCAGCTTCATTGGGCAAGTTGCCGTAAAGCAACAGGTGGCAGGTTTCCATGAAGTCGCAATGAGTCGCTAACTGCTCAATCGGGTAGCCACGGTAAAGCAATTCACCCTTGTCGCCGTCGATGTATGTAATGGCGGACTGGCAAGATGCTGTGGACAGGAAGCCCGGGTCGTAAGTGAACATACCGGTTTGGGCGTAGAGCTTACGGATGTCCACCACATCGGGGCCCACGCTGCCTTGGTAAACCGGCAGGTCAACGCTGGGGCTGCCGTTACTGAAGGACAGTGTGGCTTTGTTGTCGGCTAATTTCATTCTTCACCTTTCTGTGGGTTTCTCAACATATTTAATACTTCTCGGACCTCATCGCGATCCAAGTCCGTGTCAAGTTGACTTAGCGATTTACGCGCCAGATGCAAATCCAGGAGATCGTTATCGCTGAGGTCCATTAAAGCGTTCAGACCTTGCGCGTGCTTGACGGTCAACGTGTTTTCATAACGACGAAAGAACCGGTCGATGAAAATATCATTCTCAAGCAAGCCTCGGCGGCAACGCCATCTCAATTTGCTCAGTGCACGGGGATCAATCAACTCGTCCATGTTTGCCACAAATTTGTTTCCTGCTCACTCAGATAGAGCGCAGAACCATCATTTCTTTGATCTTGCCAATAGCCCGGGTGGGGTTGAGTCCCTTGGGGCAGACATCCACACAGTTCATGATGCTGTGGCAACGGAACAAACGGTAGGGATCTTCTAAGTTGTCTAAACGCTCGCCAGTCGCTTCGTCACGGCTGTCGGCAAGGAAGCGGTAGGCCTGCAACAAGCCCGCTGGACCGACAAATTTATCAGGATTCCACCAAAAGCTGGGGCAAGCGGTCGAACAGCTGGCGCACAAAATGCACTCGTACAGACCATTCAATTCGTCGCGCTCTTCAGGACTTTGCAGACGCTCTTTCTCAGGCGGGACGTTGTCATTGATTAAATACGGCTTGATGGAGTTGTATTGCTTGAAGAACTGCGTCATGTCAACAATCAAGTCTCGAACCACCGGCAATCCGGGCAGTGGCTTGAGCACGATGGTGTCGGGCAGAGTCAGCATATTGGTCAGGCAGGCCAAGCCGTTTTTGCCATTGATGTTCATGGCATCAGAACCACATACCCCTTCGCGGCACGACCGACGGAAGGAAATGGTGGGGTCCATGGCCTTGAGTTTCATTAAGGCGTCCAGCAGCATGCGCTCTTTGCCATCGAGTTCAACCACGATGGTTTGCATGTACGGCTTAGCGTCTGTATCAGGGTCGTAGCGGTAGATTTGGAATGTACGTTTTGACATATATTTTCTCTCTGATCTGATTCGCTGGGCGATGACTTAGAAGCTGCGCAC
>JAGODZ010000234.1 GCA_017997975.1 Rhodoferax sp. | reverse complement strand
CCACCGGCCAGCACCAATGGACGGGCACCACCGTCGATTTGGTGTTTGGCTCCAACTCGCAACTGCGAGCGCTGGCCGAGGTGTACGCCAGCCGCGACGCGCAAGCGCTGTTTGTGCGCGACTTTGTGGCCGCGTGGACCAAAGTGATGAACCTGGACCGGTTCGACTTGGCTTAAAACCGAGAACGGGGCAGCGGTGCGGGCCGCGCCCCGGCAACAGTGCCCCTTGCGGCAAGCTTGCCGCAAGGGGCAAGAAGCCCACTTGCCTTTTAAACTGGCTGGCATGAACTCAAGCCCCGCCATCCCCCCTCCCGAAGCGTCCAAACCAGCGCGCTTTTCGCGTCGTATTCTGTTGGCAGTGAGTGGTCTCACGCCCCAAATCGTCACAGAAACCCTCTACGCACTGGCCGCCGACGAGCACGCGCCCTTTGTGCCCACCGAGGTCCACCTCATCACCAGTGCTGAAGGGGCCCGGCGCGCCGAGTTATCGCTGCTCAGTGACGATTTAGGCTGGTTTCACAAACTCTGCACCGACTACCACCTGCCCGGTGTGCGCTTTGAGCGCAGCCACATTCACGTCATGCGAGACGCGCAGGGTCAGCCGATGAACGACATTCGCAGCCCGCAAGACAACCGGGCCGCTGCTGACTTCATCACCGCCCAGGTGCGCGCCTTCACCGCCGACCCCGATTGCGCTTTGCACGCCTCGATTGCCGGTGGCCGAAAAACCATGGGGTTTTACTTGGGCTACGCCTTGTCACTGTTCGGTCGCCCGCAAGACCGGCTCAGCCACGTTTTGGTGAGTGAGCCGTTTGAGTCGAGTTATGACTTTTTCTACCCCACCCCCTACAGCCGCGTATTGCAAACCCGCGACGGGCAGCTGGCCGACACCGCCATGGCGCAGGTCACGCTGGCCGAGATTCCGTTTGTGAGTTTGCGCCACGGCCTGCCTACCGCTTTGCTGGCGGGGCAAGCCAGTTTCAACGACACCGTGAGCGCGGCCCAGCGGGCACTGGCACCCCCTCATTTGGTGCTGGATTTGGCCGGGCAACGCATTCTGGCTGCCGGGCGGGAGGTGGCACTGCCACCGGCTGAACTGGCGCTGTTGGCCGTGTTTGCGCGCCAAACCCTGGGGGGC
This sequence comes from Rhodoferax sp., assembly GCA_017997975.1. Taxonomy (GTDB): domain Bacteria; phylum Pseudomonadota; class Gammaproteobacteria; order Burkholderiales; family Burkholderiaceae_C; genus Rhodoferax. The sequence goes on along the minus strand of JAGODZ010000234.1, from coordinate 4,136 downwards.
CGTGAGCCCCTGGCCGCGCCTGCCAAAGGCGTGCCCGATGCCGTTTGGGCCAACCGCTACCTGCGCGAATACCGTCGCATCACCGGCACATTGGCCGACATTGAATCCACCGCACGGGCCTTGAAAGACGGCATGGATGGCGACTACTTCTCCCAGCGCAAATCCAAACTCGACAAACGCCTGAAAGCGGCTCTGGGCCCCGCAGCCGAGGCCTACCGCATCCACGACGGCGGCACCCGACCTCGCCGTTACGCCTTAACCCTTCGCCCCAGTGCGGTAAGCTTTGCGGTAGATGTGGCATTCAAGGAGGAAAAGTGATGACCATGCGAGAGTCCGATGTATTGGCGGCGTCCAGCCGCGTGGCCTTGGCGGCCTACCTGCATGATCTCGGCAAATTTGCCGAGCGCGCCAAGATAGACGTGTCACAGGATGCACTAGATGCGCACAAAACCCAGTACTGCCCGTTCCGCACCTTAGACGCAGGGGGAAAGAAGGGTTACCACACCCATGTTCACGCCGCCTACACCGGAGTGGCTTTTGACCTTGTAGAGCGAATGGCACCGGATTTGATCCAGGGCGACATGTACCCCTTTGTCAACCGGGCACAGATTCAGAGTGATCCGCTTAAAACGACCGATTCACTGGTCAACGCCGCTACGGCACATCACCGGCCCGAGACCTTTTTACAATGGGTCATTGCCACCGCCGATCGCGTTGCCAGCGGCTTTGAGCGCGACGAGTTCGATCTGTACAACAGCGCCAAAGACGAAAACGAAGAAACCCAAACTGGCCGCAATCACTACCAAGCGCGCCAACTCTCGCTGTTTGAGCAAATCAGGCTCGACGGCACCGCCAGGAAAATCACCACCAAAGACCTGAAGTGGCGTTATCCCCTGAAACCGTTATCGCCCTCTGCGATTTTTCCTCAGTTGCGTGAGCAATGTGAGCCGGGCAACAACGAAGAGGCGCAAGCCCAATACAAAGTGCTTTGGGGCGATTTTTTGGCCTCATTGCGTGACATTCCCAAGCGGCACTGTAACAACTGGTCCTTGTGGTTGGATCATTTCGACACCGCGTGGCTGACATTCACCCAGGCCATTCCCGCTGCCACCGCTTTTGGCACCAAACCCGAGGTTTCACTGTATGACCATAGCAAAACCACAGCGGCTTTGGCGACCGCGCTGTGGCGATGGCATGAGGCACACGGTCAGACGAGCCCAGCCGCAGCGGCCGCACTGAAAGAGCGCAGTGACTGGCATACACAGAAATTTCTGCTGGTACAGGGCGATTTTTTTGGCATTCAAGATTTCATCTTTGCCGAAGGCAGTCAGACCAACAAGGCTGCAGCCAAACTTCTGCGCGGGCGCTCGTTCCAAGTGTCTTTGTTCACCGAATTGGCGGCACTGCGGGTGATGGATGCGCTGTCATTGCCGCCAACCAGTCAGATCACCAACGCCGCCGGCAAGTTTTTGATCGTCGCCCCCAACACGGCACAGGTTCGGGCACAACTTGATGCAGTGCGCCGCGAGATCAATCAGTGGTTTTTGCAGCATAGTTTTGGTTTGGCCGGCTTGGGGCTGGTGGGCAAGCAGGCCAGCTGCAACGATTTTCTCAAACGGCGCTCTCACCACAACGCTGAAAGCCCTTTCAAGGCCTTGATGGCCTCGTTGTTCAGTGAACTTGAAAAAGCCAAACTGCAGCGCTTTGATCTCACGGCACCTGCCAACCCGGTGTTCTCCGTGGACTATCCGCATGGCGTCTGTCAATACAACGCCAGACTGCCCGCCGACCGAATAGGGGACGAACAAAAACCGAGCGCAGCACTCTCGCGTGATCAGATCACGCTAGGGGCCAGTTTGGCACGCAAAGATCGACTCTTGATTGTTCGCACCCCCGATGCGTTGACCGGCAACAACATCACCCAACTTGAAGTACCCATCTTCGGATATGGCATTGCCTTTACCCAAAGCGAAGAAGTGACAGGCAAATTTGGCGCGTTAGCCGCAGACGGCGAGTTGCTGCGCTGCTGGGACTTCAGCCTGCCAGACACCCTGACTGGAACTCTCTGGCACGGGTATGCCCGGCGTTACATCAACGCCTATGTGCCCCGATTCACAGAACAAGACCTGCAATCCAGCGGCAAATACAAAGGGCTGGACGCCGATGTCGATTGGGACGCTTTGCGGTTTGACATTGGCAAGACGCTCAACCACATCGCCTGCGAGGACCGCACCTGCCCGCAAGACCCTGAGAAATGGCAAGGTCAAGTCGCGCTCATGACCCTCAAAGGCGACGTGGACAACCTAGGCACCCTTTTTCAGCAAGGGCTGCAAGAACCCACGTTTGCAAAAATGGCGGCGCTCTCACGGCAGATGAACGCCTTTTTTGCCATCTGGCTGCCCGCCATTTGCAAAGCGGAGTTTCCCGACACCTACACCGTGTTTGCGGGCGGCGACGATTTCTTTTTGATTGGGCCCTGGCACCGCACTCAAAAGCTGGCCGCTCGCATGGCCACCGAGTTCAAAACTTACGTGGCGGGCAACCGCGACATCACCTTCTCGGCGGGCATGGTGATGACCCAACCGGGCCTGCCCATTCACACCCTGGCCACTCAGGCCGAAGAAGCCTTGGACGAGGCCAAAGGCAACCACTTGCCAGACACCCAAGCGCGTAAAAATGCCTTGGTGTTGTATGGCGAGCGCGTGCGTTGGCTCGATTGGGACAAAGTTCATGCGGCCCAAGACCAACTCGACCGCGTGCGCGACACCTATGACTTGTCAACCAGCTACGTCTATGGATTGCTGCAACTGATTGACTTGGCCGCCGACACCCAAAACCCCGAGCACGCCATGTGGCGCAGCCGCTTTGCTTACCGCACGCGGCGCTATGTGGTGGACAAAATCCCTGAACCCGACAAACGCCAACGCGCCCAAACCGAACTCTCGGTGGCATTGGGGCAGCAAGGCATCGAAGAGCTGGGAACGCGCTACCGCATTCCGCTTTTCAATCATTTCTACAGTCAACGTTAAGGAGGCAATCACATGGCAAGCAATTACGGCGCACCGCGCCAAACCGGCTGGGGAAATGACCGTCAAGCGGCACCCATGCCAACTATTTCAGTCAGTGACATCACGCTTGCAGCACCTGTTCCCATCAACCTTTTTGCGGACATTGCGCAAGAAAAAGCAGCGCGCGTGTACGAGGCTGGTGAAGGCCGGAAAAACAAATCAACCCAACTGCGCAAGTTTTATGACGAGCTAGTGATGTGGTTTGACAAAGTGCACCTAGAGCGAAGCAAAGAAGCCCGTGCCAGCAAGTACACCGAGCTAGCACCGTTTATTAAGATGATGAATGCCAAAGTGGCTTATGCGCGCGGCCGCGATCACGTTGACGTTTGCTTCGAACACCTGTTTTCGCACCTGATTAAACAGATCAGTGATGCCGAAAGCCTCAAACACGCCAAATTGTTCATGGAAGCCTTCATGGGTTTCTACAAAGCGCAGGAGAAATAAGCCATGCCCCAACTCACCCACATCACCACCATCGAGGCCACGCTCGAACTCGTCACCGGCCTGCGCATTGGCGCGGGCGACAGTGAAATGCACATTGGCGGGGTCGATAACACCGTCATCAAACACCCCCACACCCAGTCACCCTACATTCCCGGCTCCAGCCTCAAAGGCAAAATGCGCAGCCTGCTGGAGTGGCGCAGCGGTGCGGTGAAAGAGGCCGCACTGGGCTGGAGCGACTATGAAAACGCCCCCGCGGCACAGCAAGCCGAAGTTAAGCGCATCCTGCAATTGTTTGGCATCAGTGGCGATGCCAAGCTGGGCATGGCGCACATGGGCACGCTTGGCCCCACCCGCGTCTCGTTCTGGGATTGCAACCTCAACGCCGAGTGGGAAAAACAAATCCGAGAAGACAACTTTGCCCTCACCGAGGTCAAGAGCGAAAACCGCATCAACCGCATCTCCGGCGTGGCCGAGCACCCCCGTCAAACAGAGCGTGTTCCTGCTGGCGCGCAGTTTGACTTTCGCCTGTCCGTCAAGCAACTCGCAGGCGATGGCGACGAGCTGATGAACACCGTGTTGCAAGGCTTAAAGCTACTGGAGCTCGATAGCGTGGGCGGCTCCGGT
>JAGODZ010000048.1:12968-16821 GCA_017997975.1 Rhodoferax sp. | reverse complement strand
GGGTGGGGTTGGCGGGCTGCGATATGGTCGCTTGTGCGATATTGCCGCGTCTCATTGGCCAAGGACGCGCCAGCGAGTGGCTTTACACCGGGCGGTCCATAGGCGGCGAGGAAGCCGAGCGCAGTGGGTTTTTCAATCGGCTTTGCCCCCCCGAAGAACTGGAAACACAAGCCATGGCACTGGCCAAAGACTTGGCCAGCGGTCCCACCTTTGCCAACGGCATCACCAAAACCATGCTGCACCAAGAGTGGTCAATGTCGATTGACCAAGCGATTGAGGCCGAAGCCCAGGCGCAAACCATTTGCATGCTGACCCACGACTACAAGCGTGCTTATGACGCCTTTGTGGTGAAGCAAAAACCCGTGTTTCAAGGCAATTAAGAGAACCAATATGAGCGATACCCATTACCTTGACTGGCCCTTTTTCGATGCCCGGCACGGCGAGCTGGCGCGTCAGCTGGACGCTTGGGCAACCGAGCACATCAGCCCATCCCACGGCGATGACGTGGACGCCGAGTGCCAAGCGCTGGTTCGCACGCTCGGCCAAGCCGGCTGGCTCCAGCACGCCATTGGCGGCGTGGCTTATGGCGGCGCAGGTGACACCATCGACACCCGCACGATTTGCCTGATTCGTGAAACCTTGGCCCGCCACAACGGTTTGGCCGACTTTGCGTTTGCCATGCAAGGACTGGGCTCAGGCGCGATCAGCCTGGCAGGCACACCGGCACAAAAGCAGCATTACCTGCCACGCGTGGCCCGTGGCGAAGCGATTGCCGCCTTTGCGCTGAGCGAACCTGAGGCCGGATCGGATGTGGCCGCCTTGCAGTGCAGCGCCGAGGTGGTGGGGGATGAGGTGATCATCAACGGCACCAAGACGTGGATTTCCAACGGCGGCATTGCCGACTTTTATGTGGTGTTTGCCCGCACTGGCGAGGCCCCCGGCCCGCGCGGTATCAGCGCTTTTATTGTGGACGCCGATACCCCGGGCTTTGAAGTGACTGAGCGAATTCACGTGATTGCACCGCACCCGCTGGCGACGCTGCGCTTCACGAACTGTCGCATTCCCTTGACGCAGCGCGTGGGCGCTGCCGCTGAAGGTTTCAAAATTGCAATGCGCACACTGGACGTGTTTCGCACCTCGGTGGCTGCCGCCTCACTTGGCTTTGCACGACGGGCCTTGGATGAGGCGCTGTACCGCGCCACCACACGCAAGATGTTCAACCAGACGCTGGCCGACTTTCAGCTCACGCAGGCCAAATTGGCGCAAATGGCCACCACGGTGGACAGCACCGCCTTGCTCACCTACCGGGCCGCATGGCAGCGCGACCAAGGGCGCAATGTGACGCGCGAAGCCGCCATGGCCAAGATGAGTGCTACCGAAGGCGCGCAACAGGTCATTGATGCGGCCGTGCAGATGTGGGGTGGGTTGGGCGTGGTCAGCGGACAAACGGTGGAGCGGCTGTACCGGGAAATTCGGTCCCTGCGCATTTACGAAGGGGCCACCGAAGTCCAGCAACTCATCATTGCCCGCGAACTCTTGCGCGATTTGTCAAAACCAGCCGCCTCCTGAGCCGCTGCATACGCCACCCGCATTCACTACCGAGGTTCGCCATGCCCAGTGCCCACATTGACACCTTTGCCAACGACCACCTGCCGCCTACCGAACAGCAGCCGGTGTTCTTGTTCAACCTGCCTGAACTCCAATTTCCGGCGCAGTTAAATTGTGCAACTGAGTTGCTGGACCGTCACATCGAAGCAGGCCGAGGCGACCGTCTGTGTATTCGTGCGGTCGGTGTCAGCTGGACCTATGCCGACCTGCAAGAAAAGGCCAATCGCATTGCCAATGTGTTGGTCAAAAACATGGGCCTCGTCAGTGGCAATCGGGTGCTGCTGCATGCGCCCAACACCCCCATGATGGCGGCGTGCTGGTTTGCCGTCATCAAAGCAGGGGGGATTGCGGTGGCGACCATGCCTTTGCTGCGCGCCAAAGAGCTGACGGCGATTGTCAACAAAGCGGAAATTACCCATGCACTGTGTGATGCCCACCTGGCCGATGAGGTTCAGAAAACGGCGCTGCAGTGCCCTGTACTGCGTCAGATTCTTCACTTCAACTACGACGGTCCAGACCGCTTAGAAGCGGCCATGGAGCGCCAACCCGCAACGTTTGACAATGTGGCCACAGCTGCAGATGACACCTGCCTCATTGCCTTCACCTCCGGCACCACGGGCATCCCCAAAGCCACACTGCACTTTCACCGCGACGTGATGGCGATCTGTAATTGCTGGCCCCGCCACGTACTTCGGCCCACGCCCGATGACGTCTTCATTGGCAGCCCGCCTCTTGCTTTTACCTTTGGGTTGGGGGGGCTGCTGCTGTTTCCCATGTCGGTCGGTGCCTCCACCGTGTTGCTTGAAAAAGCAGGTCCGTCCCAGTTGTTGGAAGGGATTGAGACTTTTGGCGCCACGGTGCTGTTCACCGCGCCCACCTCGTATCGCACCCTGGCCGCGCGGGGCATTGACATTCGGAAAACGGCACTGCGACGCTGCATTTCTGCCGGAGAGGCCTTGCCGGTCTCGACACGCACGCTGTGGCGCGAAGCCACGGGCATGGCGTTGATTGACGGCATTGGCGCAACGGAGATGTTGCACATCTTCATTTCCGCCGACGAAGCCCACGCACGGCCCGGCGCTACCGGCACCGTGGTGCCAGGCTACGAAGCGCGTGTGGTGGACGACCAAGGCCAGCCTGTGCCGCCTGGCACCATCGGCAAACTGGTGGTTCGCGGCCCCACGGGCTGCCGTTATTTGTCCGACGAGCGCCAGTCCAGCTATGTGCGAGATGGCTGGAACATCACGGGCGATGCCTACCTGATGGACGCCGATGGCTACTTTTTCTACCAGGCTCGCACGGATGACATGATCATTTCTGCCGGCTACAACATCGCCTCCCCGGAAGTGGAGGAAGCCCTCATGCTGCACCCCGCTGTGGCCGAGTGTGCGGTGGTGGGCGAGCCTGACGAGGAGCGCGGTTACATTGTGAAAGCCTTTGTGGCTCTGCGCACAGGGCATGAGCCGAACGAGTCCATGGTTAAAACGCTGCAAGATTTTGTGAAGAACGCCATTGCCCCTTACAAATACCCGCGTGTAATTGCCTTCGTCGGCGCATTGCCCCGTACCCAGACCGGCAAGCTGCAGCGCTTTAAGTTGCGCGAGCTTGGCGAATAAGTTGTCACGTCCCCTGGTTTCATGAAAGGAAACACCATGTTTTTTGCCCTTCGCCATCCCCTTCTTCGCACCGCGCTGGCGGCCACGGTGGCGCTTGCCAGCGTCGCAGCCACGGCCCAAATGAGCGAACCGGTCAAAGTAGGATTGCTCAGCACCTTGTCGGGCCCCGGTGCGGGCTTGGGCGTTGATATTCGGGACGGGTTTGAACTGGCCGTGAAGCTGAACAACGGCAAGCTGGGTGGCCGCCCGGCCGAGGTCATTGTGGCGGACGACCAAGCCAGCCCTGATGTCGGACGCCAAACCGCTGACCGCCTCATCAAACGTGACAAGGCCGACTTCCTCACCGGCATCGTATTTTCCAACGTGATGCTGGCCGTGGCACCGCCCACCTTCCAATCCAAAACCTTTTACATCAGTGCCAACGCAGGCCCCTCGCAGCTGGCGGGTGAGCAGTGCAGCCCTTATTTCTTCAGTGCTGCTTGGCAAAACGACAACCTGCATGAAGCGGTGGGCCAAACGGTGATGGACAAGGGCTTCAAAAAAGTAGCCCTCATTGCCCCCAACTATCCAGCAGGCAAGGATGCGCTGACCGGCTTCAAACGCTATTACAAAGGCAATGTGGCCAGCGA
>JAGODZ010000048.1:0-12868 GCA_017997975.1 Rhodoferax sp. | reverse complement strand
GCAGACGCCTATGTCGGCGCCTGCAACATGCCCGCGATGTGATCGGTTAACCCGGACCCTTTATGAACGGCATTCTCATCCTGGAGCAGATGCTCAACGGTCTGCAGTTCGGCTTGATGCTGTTTCTGCTGGCGGCGGGGCTGACGCTGGTGTTTGGCATCATGGACATGATCAACCTGGCACACGGCTCGCTTTACATGGTGGGGGCGTACTTGATTGCCTCCATCGCTCAAGCCACCGGGTCGTTTTGGATGGGCTTGGGGTTCGGAATTATTGGCGCAGCGGTGTTTGGCATGCTGCTGGAGATCAGTGTGTTGCGGCGCTTGTACCAGCGTGACCACCTGTCGCAAGTGCTGGGCACCTTCGCTATTTTGCTGATGGCCAATGAGGGGGTTCGCTTGATCTGGGGCTCGCAACCCCTGTCACTGAACGCGCCAGCCGAGTTGTCGGGCCCAGTCGAATTATTTGAAGGGTTTTACTACCCAGCTTATCGACTGTTCATCATTGGGTGCGGCTTGGTTGTAGCGGGCTTGCTCTACTTTTTGATTGCCCACACGCGCATTGGCATGCAGGTGCGCGCGGGGGCCTCCAACCGGGAAATGGCCTTGGCCATGGGTGCCAACGTGCCGCGCCTGTTCACCGCTATTTTTGGACTGGGTGCGGCGTTGTGCGCGGTAGCGGGTGGCATGCTGGGACCACTGCTCTCAGTGCAAGTCGGCATGGGGGAAAGCATTTTGATTCTGGCCTTTGTGGTCATCGTGATTGGCGGCATTGGCTCGGTGCGCGGTGCCTTGTTGGGCGCACTGATTGTCGGCATGGTGGATACCGCCGGTCGCACGCTGGTACCGATCGTTTTCAGCGCTTTGTTGGGGCCAGCGGCCGCAGCCAACGCCGCGAACACCGTGGCTTCTATTCTGATTTATGTGCTGATGGCAGCCGTTTTATTCTTTAAACCCCGCGGACTGTTCCCCACCCATGGCTAACTCAAAGGACACCACCACAGTGCCCACGCGCGGGCTGCTGGATCACCCCTTGTGCCTTCGCTGGGCGTTACCCGCTTTACTCCTGCTGTGCGCCCTGCCGGCGCTGGCGGCTTGGTCGGGTGATGATTTCTATGTGGGACTGGCCAGTCGCATTCTGATTTTTGCGCTGGCCGCCACCAGCTTGAACTTGATTCTGGGTTTTGGTGGCATGGTGAGCTTTGGGCACGCCGCATTTGTCGGCATTGGTGCCTACAGCGTGGCCATCCTGATGCAGAGCGGCGTGATGTCTGCTTGGATTGCCTGGCCGGCCGCCATACTCATCAGCGCCTTGGTGGCTTTCATCGTCGGGGCCATCAGCCTGCGCACACAGGGGGTTTATTTCATCATGATCACGCTGGCATTTGCGCAGATGTTGTATTACCTCGTGGTGTCGCTTCGTGCCTACGGCGGCGATGATGGCATGTCGCTGGTCCAGCGCTCCAGTTTGAGTGGGTTAGATTTGAGTCATGACCGCACGTTCTACTACCTCACGCTTTTCCTGCTGGTCGCTGCCATCGTGGGGGTGAGCCGGCTGCTGAACGCGCGCTTTGGTCATGTGCTGCAGGCCATCCGAGAAAACGAGGTGCGCATGAGTGCCATCGGTTTTCCGGTGTACCGCTACAAGCTGGCCGCCTTCACCTTGGCAGGTGCCTTGGCGGGCCTGGCAGGCGCCTTGCTGGCCAACCATGCCAACTTTGTCAGCCCCACCCTCATGCAGTGGAGTCAATCTGGCGTGCTGATGATCATGGTCATTTTGGGTGGCGTGGGCCACTTGTATGGCGGCATCATCGGTGCCATCGTCTTTTTGGTACTCGAAGAATTCATGAGCCACTACACCATTCACTGGCAACTCGGCTTGGGCTTTATTCTGCTCGTGGTGGTGCTTTTGGCACCCAATGGGCTGACCAGCCTGTGGCGTCGAAAGGCTCGGCCATGAATGCGCCCTTGTTAAAAATCGATGGCTTGGTGAAGCGCTTTGGCGGCTTGGCGGCCACCGACCACGCTCAACTGACGGTTCAGCGCGGCGAAATCCACGCCTTGATTGGTCCCAATGGTGCTGGAAAAACCACCTTGATTCACCAAATCTCAGGGGCGCTGGCCCCTGATGAAGGAAAAATTTGGTTCGATGGCGACGATGTGACCCACCTGCTCATGCACCAGCGTGCACTCGGCGGTCTGGTGCGGTCCTACCAAATCACCAGCATTTTCAAGCGCCTCTCGGTGCTGGACAACGTGGCCTTGGCGGTGCAAGCCATCAGCGGCCGCAGTTTCTCGTTCTGGAAACCAGCGCGTTCTGAGGCCAGCCGGTACGCCAAAGCCGCCACGGTCATCGACCGAGTGGGCTTGAGCCGACAGACCCACACGCTGGCCGGAGCCTTGTCGCACGGCGAACAACGACAGCTCGAAGTCGGTATCGCGCTGGCGACCCAGCCTCAGTTGCTGCTGCTGGACGAGCCCATGGCCGGCATGGGCCCCGATGAGTCGGAGCGCATGGTGACACTGCTGCAGAGCCTGAGAAGCGAAGCCACCATTTTGTTGGTGGAGCACGACATGGATGCCGTCTTCCGTCTGGCGGACACCATCTCGGTGCTGGTGGCGGGCCAAGTCATTGCCAGCGGCACCCCGCAGCACATCAAAGACAGTTTGGTGGTGAAGCAAGCCTATTTGGGTGATGAAACGATTGCCACACCCACGGGGCAGGAGGCTGCATGAGCGCATTGCTTGAAGTCGATCAACTCCAAACCGCGTATGGTGCGAGTCAAGTGCTGTTTGACATTCACCTGCGTATCGAGGCCGGTGGCGTGTGTGCCCTGCTGGGTCGCAACGGCATGGGCAAAACCACCACCGTGCGCTCGGTATTGGGACTGACCCGGTCGTGCGGTGGCACCGTGCGGTTTCGCGGCGAGCGCATTGAGCACCTCAGCCCAGACCGCATTGCCCGCATGGGCCTGGCCGTGGTGCCCGAGGGTCGTCAAATTTTTCCAACGCTCTCGGTGTCAGAAAATTTGCGGGCGTTCGCCAGCAACCGCAACGCGTCTGAATCTCCGTGGACGCTAGACCGGGTGTACGCTCTGTTTCCCCGCCTCAGTGAGCGCTCGCGCAACATGGGCAACCAACTCTCAGGCGGCGAACAACAAATGCTGGCCATAGGCCGCGCCCTGATGACCAACCCGCACCTGTTGATTCTGGACGAGGCTACGGAAGGACTGGCCCCACTGATCCGGGAGGACATTTGGCACTGCCTCGCCACCCTGCGCCAGCAGGGTCAAAGCATTCTGGTGATTGACAAATATGTGCAACGCTTGGTCATGCTGGCAGACCACCACACCATCATCGAGCGGGGCCGGGTGGTCTGGCAAGGCAGTTCAGAGCAGCTGGGGGCCGACCCCAGCCTGTGGCATCGCTACATTGGGGTTTGAGCCCATGACAACGCCAACTGAACAGGAACTGAACGGTCAAAACAACGGTCTGGTGTTTCGCCAAAGCGTCATGGTGCATTTTTCGCACTGCGACCCTGCCGGCATGGTGTTTTTCCCCCAGTATTTTGTGATGCTCAACAACTTGGTGGAAACGTGGTTCACCCAAGGGTTGGGCATCAACTATGCCCAATTGATTGGCAAGCGCCGCATGGGCCTGCCCACGGTGTCGCTGCAATCCGAGTTCATCGCGCCCAGCCGCATGAGTGAAACCCTGGACTTCGAATTGCAAGTGACCCGGCTCGGCCAAACATCATTCACGTTGGCCGTCATCGGCCGTGGCGGCCCCGAAGTACGGCTGCGGCTGCAGCAAGTGGTGGTCACCACATCACTAGACGGCGACCACGCTATTCCAATTCCCCCTGACGTGCGAACTGCCCTCGCCCGTTACCAATCGACAACAGGAGCCCCCTCATGAAAATTCTGCAGCCCCCCACCTGGCCTCGCCCCCGGGGGTATTCCAATGGCGTCATGGTGCGCGGACAAATCGTGTTCGTGGCCGGCATGATCGGCTGGGATGCCAACAATACGTTTCAAACTGACGACTTTGCCGGCCAGGTCCGCCAAGCCTTGGAAAACGTCGTAGCCGTCTTGTCCGAAGCCGGGGCCAAGCCCGAGCACATCACCCGCATGACGTGGTACATCACCGACAAGCAGGAGTACCTGGCAGCGGGTCGTGAGATTGGCCAAGCGTTTCGGGACGTCATTGGCAGTTTCAATGCGTCCATGAGTGCCGTCCAAGTGGCCGCACTGATCGAGGACCGCGCCAAAGTCGAGATTGAAGTCACGGCCGTCATTCCAGACTGAACCATGCCCACCCTGTACCGCCACTTCCAGACCCAAGCCGAGATTGACGCGCAGTACAACCCCTCGCTCAAACTCGCCAACCCAGCCGCTGCCGGTCAGCATTACGTTGAAACAGCCCAACGCGCGCGCAACACCCTGCCTTGTCACTTAGATATCCCTTACGGCCCGACCTTGGCGGAAACTCTGGATATCTTTCCCGCCAGCCAGCCCCATGCGCCGGTCTTTGTCTTTTTTCACGGCGGCTATTGGCGCGCGCTAAGCTCCAAAGAGTTCAGCGGCGTTGCGCTGGGGCTGAATGCGCTGGGCATCACCACCGTGGTGGTCAACTACGCCTTGTGCCCCAGCGTGAGCTTGGACGAAATTACCCGCCAGGCCCGCGCCTCGGTCGCGTGGGTGGTGCGCCACATCGCGACCTATGGCGGTGACCCGCAACGGATCGCCATTGGCGGCCACTCAGCGGGCGCTCATTTGGCCGCGATGTGCCTTCAAACCCCCTGGGCGCAGGACTATGGACTGCCAGAGAACCCGATGGTCGCAGCCCTGCTGTTCAGCGGCCTGTACGACTTGGCACCGCTGCGTTACAGCTATTTGCAAGCTCAAATTCAGCTCGACGAGGGCATCATCCAGCGCAACTCGCCCGCCTTCCGAGTGCGTGCCTGCCCCACGCCCACGTGGATTACCTGGGGCGGTGAAGAGACTACTGAGTTTGCACGGCAGTCGGAACGACTGCACACCGCATCCCAGGCGCTGGGCAATCCCACCGAATTGAGCCCCATCCCTGACACAGACCACTTCACCGTCATCCACGGTCTAGAGTCCCCCGACAGTGCCGCCTCGCGCTGGCTCTACCAAACGCTGAACCAGAACGCCCCCTTGTGACCCACGCCATTCCAATCTCAACCGCGACAACGCCATGATCGTGCCCATGGTTTGGCACCTCACAGAACGAGTTTTCTCCCGTAGCGCATTGATCGGGAGTAAACTGCGCGAGTTGCTGTCCTTTGCTTTCCCTCGCAGTAGCTGTTGTTTGACATGTTCTGTGGTGCCCTGGGTACCGCCCAGCACCTTTCTGGCTATTGACCGTGGCCCTCTCGGTTGTCTTACTCCCCACCCTGCGGCGAGCCTTACTTACGGTTTTATCCCACCACTCTTTTGTCCAACCCGTCTCTGAACCCAGGAACTTGCTTTGCATGGTATTTATGAAAACGGGTTGATCTCAATGCGTGACTCTGCTCAAGCGTCACTCCGTTGGTGGTTTCCAATTGGAACCACCATTCCCCCCGCGCCGCACGGTTGATTTTTTCACCGTGGCGCTTTTTTGAAAGATCCCCAAATGGGTAAGAAACTTTACGTCGGCAACCTCTCCTACTCGGTTGATGACCAAGCACTGAACCAATACTTCTCGGAGTTTGGCAACGTCACCTCTTCCAAAGTCATGATGGACCGCGACAGCGGCCGCTCTAAAGGGTTTGGCTTTGTGGAAATGTCCAGCGATGCAGAAGCGCAGGCAGCCATCGGCGGCATGAACGGCAAGTCTGTTGATGGCCGTGACATGGTTTGCAACGAAGCGCGTCCCATGGAGCCACGCACTGGTGGCTTCGGTGGTGGCGGTGGCGGTCGTCGCGAAGGCGGCGGCGGTGGTGGCGGCTACGGTGGTGGTGGCGGCTACGGTGGCGGTGGCAACCGTTACTAAGCACTGAACCTCAGTTAAAGAACCGGCCACTTGGCCGGTTTTTTCGTTTGAAGTACTCATGCAAGGGGGCAAGTTGGCACAAGGCGACAGCCAACATTGCCCCTGGATACACCTTGCACCGGCACTGCTGATGCCAAGAACGCACGCGCTGGCACCCGCCATATGTGGGTCTTATCGGTAGGTTCAGACACTAAAAAGGCAATCGACACCCCCATTCCTTAAGGGCGCACCCTAAGTGCTGAGATAATCAATGGTTTTTTCAATTTATCTGGAGATATTTCATGGCCAAAGAGTTCCGTACCGAAGCTGATCGCAAAGCAACCCCCCGCCCTGTCGCACCGGCAGGCGTGTGTTTCACCGCCCCGAAAGGCCAAATGCGCAGCTTGGAGCGCGGTGTTCACACCAACAACAAAAAGAACCCAGGCAAGCGTTGCCACAAGGGCGGTTAATCTGACTTCGGTCAGAACCAAAAAATGGGCGGTTCAACCGCCCATTTTTACGTCTGCTGGCCAGCCTTGCTGCATTTACTAAATTACAACGTTTTTAGCCTATAACCCTTACAGCATATGCGCCAGTAGCTATCAAATACGCAGCAACTATTGTGCGCAAACTTTTACGCGAGCTCCTCGTTGTGGCCCAAACTGCCCCTCCAACTCTGCACAAAAGACAGCCCTCTTGAACGCCATGTCCCAAGCCCGCCTCATTCTGTGCCTGTGCACCTTGCCCTTGACCGCCATGCTTGCTTCCTGTGGAGGCAGTGGTTCGAGCGACACCCCGGTCACGTCGACGGTGGCCGTTCAAATCACGCTGCCCACCGCCGCAGACAATGTGTTCACGGCGGGCTCCCCGATTGCCGTGCGCGCCAATGCCACGGTCAACGGTGCTCCAGCGGCTGATGGCACCGCCGTACGATTCTCTGCGCTTTCAGGGGTTTTCTCTCCCGCTGCGCCCAGCAGCCGCGCCGGGGCCGCGTCCAGCACGCTGACCAGCAGTGCCACCGGCGCGTTACAGATCAGCGCAACGGTTGCCGAGACGGGCAAAAGCGCGTCGGCCACACAAACCCTCTACCAGCGCCCCAGCCCTGCGCGCTTAGAAATTCTGGTGCCGGCCTATTTCTACCCATCCACTGCGTCAGCTTGGACGACGCTCGCCACCAGCGCGGCAGCGCACCCCTCGCTCACCATCACGGCGATCATGAACCCCAACAATGGCATCTTCAGCAGCGCAGATGCCAACTTCACCCGTGCGAGCACACAGTTTGTGGCGTCAGGGGGCAAGGTGCTGGGCTATGTTTACACCGGCTATGGCAAGGGTGGCCGCTCCCTTGCCGATATCAAAACCAACATTGACCGCTACTTGCAGCTGTATGGGCGTGAGCGCATCAGCGGTATTTTTCTGGATGAAATGGCCAGCGAGCCCCAAAAGCTCGACTTCTACAAGGAAATTTACCGTTACATCAAGGCCATCGACCCCAGCCTGCGCGTGGTGGGCAACCCAGGCATGGTCCCCGCCGCAGACTATGCCAGCGTGGCAGATGCGCTGGTCATCTTTGAAGGCACGGCCGCCGACTACCCAAAATACGACCCGCGCCCGCAAAACGCTTGGCTGTACACCTTCGCCAACGCCACGCAGGCCATGCTCGTCCACAACACCGCCAGCTGCGCCGCCATGCAAACGGCCATGCAAGCTGCAGCCACCCCACGCAACAATGCCGGACTGGTCTATGCCACCGATCGCGAGTTCAACTTCGCCACCGGCGTAGGCAACCCCTGGTCCGCACTGCCGCTGTACTGGGACGCCCTGGTACAAACCGTCAACGCCATCAACAACGGTTCCAACCTGCCACGCTGCTAGCGCAAGCCCTCTCAAAACGGGGGTTCGAGGCCAGCACGGTGCAGTCTTGGTGCCAATGGGCGTGGCCTTGGCGACATTCCCTTGCGATGGGGTCAATCAATTCCCGTGGCGTCAGACCTTGCGTGTGAGACTTTGCGATGCACATGGATTGGTGGCTAACCCGGGCGTGTTCACCTCAAGACTGCCGCGTTTTCCAGCCCTCCGAAAAAGAGGATTGACGGGCCTTCGGTATGGTTTCTCGCGGCTTCCCGATTTGGAGGCTCGGCTAACGGGTTAATCTGTATCATCAATCGCATTGTCTTTTGCAAGCTTCAGGGGAATCTCTGCCATGCCATCTCACCGTCGTTCGCCACCGGACCCCATGCACCCGATCCCACGTCGGCAGCTCCTGTCGCTCATGGTCGCTGCCGCCTTAGCGCCAGCCACCATTTGGGCGCAAACGCCAAAGATGTACCGCATTGGCGTCAGCAAAATCGTCTCGCATGCCGCATTGGACGCTGACGAAAAAGGGTTTGAAGCGGGCTTATCCAGTGCGGGGTTTAAAGAAGGTGTGAACGTGACCTACCTGCGGCGCAACGCCCAAGGCGACATGGCCTCGGCTGACGCCATCGCACGCGAGCTGGTGGCGGCACACCCCGACTTGATTCACGCCATTGCCACCCCCACGGCGCAGGCCGTCATGCGTGCGGGCAGCAAAATTCCTTTGATTTTTTCTTCCGTCACCGACCCGGTGCGGGCAGGCTTGGTGCCCGCCAACAGTGCCCCTGGGCAAAAAACAGGCACCCATGTGACCGGGCTCAGTGATCTGTGGCCGGTGCGGCTGCAGTTTGAAACCTACGCTCGGGCGGTGCCACAAGCCAAAACTTGGGGCACCATTTACAACCCGCAAGAGAGCAACTCGGTGTCTCACATTCAAATCATGCGGGAAACCGCCAAAGGCTTGGGGTTGACCCTCTTGGAGGTCACCGTCAACCGCAGCAGCGAGGTTGGAGCCGCCGCTGCCAGCCTGGTGGGCAAGGTGCAAGCCATCACCATCACCTCGGACAACACCACAGTAGCTAACCTAGAAGCACTGGTCGAGGTGTGCAACCAGCACAAGATTGCGCTGTTTGCCGGTGACATTGACAGCGTGGCCCGAGGTGCCGTGATGGCCTATGGGCTGGACTATTTTTTGGTGGGCTACTCGGCGGGTCGCAAAGCTGCGCTGGTGCTCAAGGGCATCAAGCCGGGTGACGTGCCATGGGGGCCGGTTGAGAAATTCAGTTTGGTGATCAACGCCCGCGCCGCCCGAGCCCAAGGCGTCAGCCTGCCGCCAGAACTGCTGGCGCGTGCTGACAAGGTCATTGACTGATCGCATCAAGCACCTCTATGCGTGTTTTAGGCGGGCTTTACCTGGCCGTGGTGATTTTGTTGCTCACCATAGGCGCGGGGCTTTATGTGGACGTCAAAAGTGAGCAAGCGCATGACCAAAACCGAAAAATCTTAGTAGGCCTGGAACGCATGGTGCGCTTGAACCAATCGCTGACCCACTTGATCACCACTGCCGTGATTGAAAAAAACAGCTTGCGCGCTGCCAGCTACCCCTCCGTACTGAGCGAGCTGGAGGCCACCATGCAAGACGTGCAGGCACTCTCAGCGCGCATGACGCTGTCCGGTGAAATCAGTGCTTTGCGAGAAGAGCAAAGTGTGCTTCGCGCCCAGGAAAGTGAGACTTTGGCACTCATGCGCCAAGACCAATGGGCAATCGCCCAACAATCGTTCCTCACGGGCGACTACGTGCTGGCGCTCAAAATTTACGAAATCAACAGCGAGTCCGCCGTGGGCGCGGTGACCATTGAGCTGGCCAACACCGCGCAGCAACAAAACCAATTGCGCCAAGCCACCTTGGCACTGCGCATGGCGGCCGTGATCCTGCTGCTGCTGGCGGGATGGCGCTATTCGCGCCACATACAAACTGAACTGGAGAAACAGCGCGACTTGCGCACGGAGCTCACCACCGCCAAAGACATGCTGGAAGACAAAGTTCAACAGCGCACGGCAGAGCTTGAGTCAGTCAACCGACAACTGGAAACTCTCAGCATCACCGACGCACTGACGGGGCTGGCCAATCGCCGCCGGTTTGACAGTTACTGGACGCAAGAGTGGCAACGCGCCGTGCGCCAAGGCACGCCGCTGGCAGTCATCATGATTGACGTGGACCACTTCAAAAATTACAACGACCATTA
The DNA here is from genome assembly GCA_017997975.1 of Rhodoferax sp. Taxonomy (GTDB): domain Bacteria; phylum Pseudomonadota; class Gammaproteobacteria; order Burkholderiales; family Burkholderiaceae_C; genus Rhodoferax. The sequence continues at coordinate 2,790 of JAGODZ010000048.1, read as the reverse complement.
CGGTCACCTATCAGGCGACGAGTGCCTGCGCCAGTTGGGTGCGTTGTTGCACGTGACCATTCGGCGTGCCGGCGAGTTAGCGGCGCGCTACGGTGGCGAGGAATTTGTGGTGGCGCTGCCGGGAGCCACTGCGCAGCAAGCGGCAGACACCGCTGCCGCGCTCTTGGCTGCGGTACAGGGCGCACAAATACCCCATGCCGCCTCACCCGTGTCCAAGGTGCTCACCCTGAGCCTGGGCGTGGCCACCGGTCACCCCGGCGCCCGCGATGACCGAGGAAGCTTGATCAGGATGGCCGACGAGGCCATGTACCAAGCCAAGCGGCTCGGGCGCAACCGGATCGTGGTGTCCGATAGGAACGGATCTACGCCAGCGACCTGAAGCCACGTTGGAGGAACGCCCGGCGATGCGAAAGTCCGTCCCCAACAGGCCCCAATCGGGCGATGCACCAGCCCCACCCATTTTTAAAAGAACGCTCGTCAATTGAACGAGCCGCCTGTGCGAGCAGACACCACAGACTGAGAGCGGACTTGCTTTGCCAAGTGGGTGCCAGCGGGGCAGGGTTCAAGCCGTGGTCAAACGTGTCCTGCCAGAAAACCCTAACCCCAAACTCCAGGAGCACGGCTTCTTCCAGCCACGCAGCGCGAATTGCAAGCGATGGTTTTCACACTTGGGTAATTTCTGCTCCTGAGATAATCCTTTTCTATTTAAGGGGTGCGCGTGGCTATTGCTGTGTTGGTTAAGACAGTGAAGACGGGCCTGTTGACGCCGGTGGCGGTGACCGGGTCGCTGGCGTGTTGAGTTGCCATGCCTGACGCCGTGTATCTCTCGCTGGACCAGCTTCGGGTGGGTCTGTATATCCACCTTGATATGAAGTGGATGGACCACTCCTTTGCGTTCAGTGATTTCAAAATCAAGTCCGAGGACCAGCTCCAAGAGATTCGCAGGCTGGGCCTCAAGCAGGTGCGCTACAACCCCGAACTGAGTGATGCCCATGCTTTGCCGGGAGCCCACCCTGAGCCGCCTCCTGAGCCTGAACCGGTCGCGCCAGCGCCTGCCGAGCCCACGCCAGCGATGCTTGCCAAGCACGCCATGCGGGCGCAAATGCTCAAGCGACACCAGGACGCCGCACGCATCGAAAAAGCGTTTCTCGACACCGCGCACACCATTCGCGACATCGAAAAGTGCCTCTACAACCAACCCGCCGAGGCGGTGCAACAGGCCACCCAACTGATTGCCCAAATGGCGGATGCCATTTTCGTGGCCCCTGAGCTGGTGATTCATGTGATGGGCGAGGAGGCCGGGGGCGAGGAGCTGTACTTTCACTCGCTCAATGTCACCCTGCTGTCAATGATCGTGGCACGCGACCTCAAGCTCCCCGTGGAGGTGGCGTCCGTGCTGGGCATGGGCGCGCTGCTGCACGACATGGGACGCAAGGAAGTGCCCGACAAGATACTGCGCAAAACCGAGCCGCTCACCAAAGCCGAGCGCAATTTTTATGAACTGCACTGCCAGTTTGGGGTCAACATGGGCCAGCGCCTGCAACTCCCCGCCGGGGCGCTCGCCATTATTCGCTCGCATCACGAGTTTTCTGACGGCACGGGTTACCCGGCCAAGCTCAAAGGGGACGCCATCAACCTGTTGGCACGCATTGTGGTGATTGCCAACCATTACGACGAGTTGTGCAACCCGCCTTTGATTGCTGACGCGCTGACACCGCATGAGGCGCTGTCGCTCATGTTCACCAAGTTGCGTGACAAGTTTGACCCCAAGCTGCTGCAAATCTTCATTCGCTGTCTGGGGGTGTACCCGCCGGGCACCCTCGTGCAGTTGTCCAACAGCGCCATCGGCATGGTGGCCACCGTCAACACGGCGCAGCCGTTAAAGCCCACCGTGGTGGTGTTTGATGCCCACATCCCAAAAGATGAAGCGATTTTGCTCGACATGGCGCAGGAAAAAGACGTCACCATCGTGCGTGCACTACAGCCCAGCCAGGTGCCCATCGACGTGTACAACTACCTGAGCCCTCGCAAACGGGTCAGCTACTACTTTGGGGCCACCGACGCATCCACACGCCCCGCAAAGCGATAGCGGACTTGAGGCCACTCTAAACGCGGCCCCGTTGGTCGCCCCCTTCCATGGCAACCATCACCGCGCCACGCCCGTCCGTGAGCGGCACAAAAGCCGGTAGGATGACGTCTGAACGCCCTATGTACCGGAATCCCGGAATCGACGATGCCAAGGAAGCCGTGAAGCGACCCGAACTGATAGAACTCAGCGACTACACCGCGCCAACGATGCCGACCGAGCAGGCCTTCCGCGCAACGTGGGCCCGTCTCAAGCGACGAATGTCCGCTCCCGAAGACCCGTTTCTGCCGCATTCGGTCCTCGACCGTGCGTCGCTGGCGCAGATCAATGACCTTGCCGGCCCGCCGGATGCCGGTGAGCTGCTGCTGGCGCTGGACGAACAGCTGGGCGAGTGGTCGAGTAACGCTGGCGACTACCCCAAGCTTCGCACCCTCGTCGTCCCGCCGTGTGACACCAGTGGCACGCTCGCCATCTGGGCGCAAACGCGTGGCCACGCGTTGCTGCCAGAGCCCAAGCGCAGTGAGCTGACGGCTCTGGCCGCCAAAGCCTGGCGACCCGACTTGAGCGGCACCGGCTTGCTGGTGATTCCTCGGCTGGAGCACTGGTTCCTGCGTGAGCGCAACGGGCTGCACGCGGTGCGCGCACTGCTGTCTCAATTGGCCAGTACAGAACGCCGCTGTCTCGTCGGTTGCGACAGTTGGGCT
>JAGODZ010000233.1 GCA_017997975.1 Rhodoferax sp. | reverse complement strand
TCCAGCTCCATCAGGGGGTCTCGGCTGGATTTTTGGTTGCAACCCAGCAGCAGCGAGTTGAGGGTGAGCGGGTAACTGTCGGGCACGGTGCGGGCTTTTTCCATCAAGGTGGACAGCACACGCGCCTCGATCTCGGTCAGCACCGGGCTGGGTGTGGGGGCAGAGGTGGCAGGGGGCAAGGTCATAATTCGGTCCGGTATGAAAAACATCGTTATTTTGATCTCAGGCGGCGGCTCCAACATGGCCGCCATTGTGAAAGCCGCACAGCGCGAAGGTTGGGCCAAAAAATATGGCACCCGTGTCGCGGCTGTCATCAGCAACAAGGCCAGCGCCGGGGGCTTGACCTTTGCCGCTCAGCAGGGGTTAGCCACGGCGGTGCTCGACCACAAAGCGTTCGCCTCCCGCGAGGCGTTTGACGAGGCGTTGGCGGCAGCAATCAGCCGTTACGACGAACCCGGCGCGCCCGCGTTGGTGGTGTTGGCGGGCTTCATGCGCATCCTCACCCCCGGTTTTGTGGCCCGCTTTGAGGGCCGCTTGCTCAATATTCACCCGTCCCTGTTGCCGGCGTTCCCCGGTTTGCACACCCACCAGCGTGCGTTGGATGCGGGCTGCAAGTTTGTGGGCGTCACCGTGCACCAGGTCACCGCCGAGTTAGACCACGGGCCCATCCTGGACCAAGCCGTGGTGCCGGTGCTGCCGGGTGACACGGCCGACGACCTTGCCGCCCGCTTGCTGACCCAAGAACACCTCATCTACCCCCGTGCCATTGCGACCTTGTTGCAAGCTAAACGCTACTAATAACGTAGCTGCTTGCGCAGGTGCAGCATGGGTTAGAGGCCTAAAAGGCTTGAAATATTGTAACTACTCAGGTATCTCAAAGTAGGTCGGTTGACGCCATCGGCCAACTCGATCGACTCAAAAATAGCAAACCTTCGTCGTCATTTTTCTGCAATTTTTAGGGCTCTGATGTTTGCTGCGCTTGCGTTGGGATCTATTGAATGGGCAGTGATTCTTGCGTTACAACCCCCACTCTCACCCCCCAGCCCCTCTCTCGCCCCGCCGGGCGAGAAAGGGGGGCCAACAGCCGTATGTGGCCTCGGGTTTGAAGGGGGTGAGTTCAACGTGGGCGGCCAACCTTCAAAGTGATCGAGGGCAGTATCAGTGTGGTTGCAGGCTCAACTGGTTCCCGGCAGGTTTGAATGTTGCCCGTGGCGCGTGAACGCCACCCCACACACAGCGTTGGCCACATAGGGCTGTTGGCTCCCTCTTTCGCCCGGCGGGGCGAGAGAGGGCGGGGGGAGTGAGTGGGGGAAAACTCCCGAGAATCGCTGCGCCGCAAGCACCACGGTCCCCCCTGCCACAGCGGCCCTCATTGGCACCCATAACCTGAAGTCAAAGCACTCTATGACTTGCGTCACCCAACCCACCCCGACGCCCATCATTGCAGGTGCAAGTTGAGGCTTTCCGCTAAGTCGATCGAAGAAAAATGGCAGACCTGAGTAGTTACGCAATATTTAGATGCTCTGTAATGTCTCCTCGGTCGGGTTAGCGCAGCATCACCCGACGTCTTTGGCACACGCTGCCGCATCCGGTATCTGTCCGGTGACGCCCTTTGGGCTAACCCGACTACTATCAATAGCGTAGCTGCTTGCGCAGGTGCAGCATGGGTTAGAGGCCTAAAAGGCTTGAAATATTGTAACTACTCAGGTATCTCAAAGTAGGTCGGTTGACGCCATCGGCCAACTCGATCGACTCAAAAATAGCAAACCTTCGTCGTCATTTTTCTGCAATTTTTAGGGCTCTGATGTTTGCTGCGCTTGCGTTGGGATCTATTGAATGGGCAGTGATTCTTGCGTTACAACCCCCACTCTCACCCCCCAGCCCCTCTCTCGCCCCGCCGGGCGAGAAAGGGGGGCCAACAGCCGTATGTGGCCTCGGGTTTGAAGGGGGTGAGTTCAACGTGGGCGGCCAACCTTCAAAGTGATCGAGGGCAGTATCAGTGTGGTTGCAGGCTCAACTGGTTCCCGGCAGGTTTGAATGTTGCCCGTGGCGCGTGAACGCCACCCCACACACAGCGTTGGCCACATAGGGCTGTTGGCTCCCTCTTTCGCCCGGCGGGGCGAGAGAGGGCGGGGGGAGTGAGTGGGGGAAAACTCCCGAGAATCGCTGCGCCGCAAGCACCACGGTCCCCCCTGCCACAGCGGCCCTCATTGGCACCCATAACCTGAAGTCAAAGCACTCTATGACTTGCGTCACCCAACCCACCCCGACGCCCATCATTGCAGGTGCAAGTTGAGGCTTTCCGCTAAGTCGATCGAAGAAAAATGGCAGACCTGAGTAGTTACGCAATATTTAGATGCTCTGTAATGTCTCCTCGGTCGGGTTAGCGCAGCATCACCCGACGTCTTTGGCACACGCTGCCGCATCCGGTATCTGTCCGGTGACGCCCTTTGGGCTAACCCGACTACTATCAATAGCGTAGCTGCTTGCGCAGGTGCAGCATGGGCTAGAGGCCTAAAAGGCTTGTCATTGGGTGCGTTTGGAATTGGCACCTGATGCTGGGTGAGCTTCGCCGTTCTGCCATTGATTTGTCCCCAGCACGCCGTGTTCTTTTCAAGCCACCCGGCACTGAGGTGTCAGAATTGGCTTTGACCCGGTCGGCCCAAAGAAGATGGTCTGTCATGAGTCGATTCGCGAGTTGTGAGTAAACACCTGTTGCATGGGAGAAAAAACGATGAACAAACCTTGGCTAACCCAGTACCCGGCCGGTGTGCCGGCTGAAATTGACCTGCAGCGTTACTCATCGCTGGCGGCCGTGCTCAACGACAGTTGCCAGCGCTTTGCGGACCTGCCCGCTTACCGGTCGATGGGCGTGACGATGACGTTTCGTGCGTTGGACGAGGCCAGTCGTGCCTTTGCGGCGTGGCTGCAAAAGTCGGCCGGGCTGAAGCGGGGCGACCGCGTTGCGCTGATGATGCCCAACCTGCTGCAGTACCCGGTGGCGCTGTTTGGCGTGTTGCGCGCGGGCATGGTGGTGGTCAATGTGAACCCGCTCTACACCCCGCGTGAGCTGCAGCACCAGCTCAAAGATGCTGAAGTGCGTGCCATCGTGGTGTTAGAAAACTTCGCGCACACGCTGGAGCAGGTGATTGGCAACACGTCCGTGCGCACGGTGGTCACCACCCAGGTCGGCGACCTGTTGCCCCCGGTGAAACGGCTGCTGACCAATGCGGTGGTCAAGCATGTGAAAAAAATGGTGCCCGCGTGGCGGCTGCCAGCGTCGGTGGGCTGGCGTGATGCGCTGGCGGCGGGCGGTAAGCAAACGCTTGATGCGGTGCCACTCAACCACGACGACCTCGCGTTTTTTCAATACACCGGAGGCACCACCGGTGTGGCCAAGGGCGCGCAGCTCAGCCACGGCAACATGGTCGCCAACGTGTTGCAAGTGGGGGCTTGGATGTCGCCCAACCTGAAGGAGGGCCAAGAGACGCTGATCTTGCCGCTGCCGATGTACCACGTGTTTGCGCTCACGGGCGCGCTGTCTTTTTTTAGCCAAGGCGCGCAGGCGGTGCTGGTGGCCAACCCGCGTGACATGCCTGACTTTCTGAAGGTGATGGCCAGCGTGCGTTTCACCGCCATCATTGGCGTCAACACCCTGTTTCGGTCGATGCTGGATGCGCCGGGTTTTGCCGCCATTGACCTGCGTTCACTCAAGCTCGCGGTGGCCGGCGGCATGGCGGTGCAGCAGGTGGTGGCGCACCGCTGGAAGGCACGCGCGGGCGTGCCGCTGATCGAAGGCTATGGCCTGACCGAAACCGCGCCGGTGGCCATTGCCAACCCGGTCACGATTCAGGAATGGAGCGGCCAAATTGGTGTGCCCTTGCCCAGCACCGAGGCGGCCATCTTGGACGACGACGGCAACGCGATGCCGCTGGGCGAGGTGGGAGAAATCTGCCTGCGCGGTCCGCAGGTGATGAAGGGTTACTGGAGGCAGCCCGAAGAAACGGCCAAGGTGTTCACCCCCAACGGCTGGTTGCGCACCGGCGACATGGGGGTGATGGACGCGCGCGGCAGCATTCGCATCACCGACCGCAAAAAAGACATGATCATTGTGTCGGGCTTCAAGGTGTTTCCGAATGAAATTGAAGATGTGCTGACGCTGCACCCCGGTGTACTGGAAGCCGCCGCCATCGGCGTGCCGGACGAGCGCTCGGGCGAAGTGGTCAAGGTGGTGGTCGTGCCCGCCAACCCAACCCTCACCGAGGCCGAGGTGCTGGCGCATTGCAAACAGCACCTGACGGGCTACAAAATGCCGCGCGTGGTCGAATTCCGCACCGAGCCGCTGCCCAAAACCAACATTGGCAAGGTACTGCGCCGTGAGCTGCGTTCAACCTCGCCGCGAAGCCCCAAGGCGTGACGTCTCCCACCCCGCCTCGGGCGGCTCAACGCCTCTATTTTTGGGTCTTGCTGCTGCTCCAAGGTGTCATGGCGGTGGAGCTGCTGGCGCTGTTGTGGCAGTCGTCTTGGATGAGTGCCGCAGGCCTGATGGCCGTGATGGCCGTCACGGCCGCGCCAACCTTGTGGGGCGATCGGTTGCCGGTTCACATTCCGGCTGAATACGAGTTGCTGACGATTTTGTTCGTGTTTGCCGCGCTATTTTTGGGCGAGTTTCACAGCTACTACCTGCGCTATTGGTGGTGGGACATTGCGCTGCACAGCGTGTCGGGCTTGCTGCTGGGCATCGTCGGATTTCTGCTGGTGTATGTGATGAATGAAAGCAAGCGCATTGACCTGCACATGCGCGCCGGGTTTGTGGCGCTGTTTGCGTTTGTGTTCGCGGTGGCTGCGGGCGCGGCCTGGGAGGTGTTTGAGTTCACGGTGGATCAGCTCTTGGGCACGCAGATGCAAAAACCCATGCTCGGCGACCCCTCCGGCCTGACCGACACCATGTGGGATTTGATTGTGGACGCGCTGGGTGCTGCCGTCATCAGTGGGTTTGGCTGGTGGCACATGGCGCGCGGCAAACCGTCGTTCATTGAGGCGTGGATTAACCGGTTTGTCGAACGCAATCCCCGTTTTTTCAAAGACTGAAACGCGCGTTGGAATGTGTTAACACCCCACCTGCCATCTGGCCGCCAAGGCTGAAGCGGTCTTGCTGCTGCTGACACAACATGTATGATTGGTGGTATCGTTTTGTCAGTTAATCTATTTCCAACATGGAGTTTTTTGACTGGGTTGCACTTTAAGTATTTGAAACATTCGCACATCAAAGTACCGCTTCGTTAGAAAGTGG
>JAGODZ010000232.1 GCA_017997975.1 Rhodoferax sp. | reverse complement strand
AAGCCGACCTTGCCAAGACATGGCGCACCCAGCCGGCCGTGATCAGTGTTTACCCTTGTTTGTCAAAACCAGCCGTTTTTGACAGATGACTGACAGAAAGCGTTGGCTAGCATCCGCTCGACCCTGCTGCCCATGCCCTGGCACGAACAGCAGGAACCGGACCCCGCTTGAGGCGGTCTCACCCGCGAAGCCATCTGGCTTTGCATCACCCATTGGAGCAAGCATGAAACAACATCACCTGACCACCCACCTGCTGCGCTGGGCTGCGCCCGTCGGCCTGGCCTTGGCCACCCTGACCACGCCAGCGGCCGCGTTTGAAGCCTCCAACACCGAGTGCATTGCACCCGCAGGTGCGGGCGGCGGCTGGGACTTCACCTGCCGCCAAATCGGCAAGGCTTTGCAAGACCTGAAACTGATTCCCGGCACCATGCAAGTGGTCAACAAGGCCGGCGGCGGTGGCGGCGTGGCTTACGCCGAAGTGGTGAACAAGCGCAACGCAGAAAACAACTTGATCGTGGCCGCTTCGTCCGCCACCTCTACGCGCTTGGCGCTCGGTGCGTTTCCCGGCAACACCATGGCCCAGGTGCGCTGGTTGGCCTCTGTGGGTGCGGATTACGGCATCATCGCGGTGGCCAAAGACTCGCCCCTCAAAAACCTCCCTGACTTGATCAAACAAATGAAGGCCGACCCCAAGTCCGTGTCTTTCGCAGGCGGCTCAGCCGTGGGCGGCTGGGACCACTTGAAGGTGCTGATCACCGCTAAAAAGGCCGGTATTGCCGATGTTCGCTCCGTGAAGTACATCCCCTTTGACGGCGGCGGCGAAGCCGTGACCCAACTGCTGGCCGGCAAAGTGCAAGCCTTCACCGGTGACGCCTCTGAGGCCAAAGGCTTTGTAGACGCGGGCAGCATCAAAGTGTTGGCCGTCTTGGCACCTGAGCGTTTGGCCGGTGACTTTTCTGCCTTTCCTACTGCCAAAGAGCAAGGCATTAACGCGGTGGGTGCCAACTGGCGCGGTTTCTACGCGCCCGGCGGCATGTCGGATGACGCGTACAAGTTCTGGGTCAAGCAAATCGGCACCGTGTATGACTCTCCTCAGTGGAAAGCCACCATGGCCAGCAACGGCTTGGCACCTTTGGAGTCGCGTGGCCCTGCGTTCACGGCTTTCGTGAAAGAGTCCATCGAAGAGACCCAAACCATTGCCAAAGAAATTGGCCTGATCAAGTAAGTTGACTCGGAAACGGACTTCAGTGCGGCTGCACGGGGTCCGTTTTTTAGTTTCTGAGCCCTCACCCGCTCACCCAAACCAAGAGAAATTCACCATGACTGACCGTCTATTTGGACTGGCCGCGCTGTTGCTGGCCGGCCTGATGACCTGGGGTGCCAGCGTCATCGAAGAGAGCTTTATTCAAGACCCGCTGGGCCCGAAAGCGTTTCCGTGGGTGATTGCGGTCGTGCTGGCCATCACTGGCTTGTTCATGCTCATCAAGCCCGATGACGATCCTGACTGGCCCACCCGTCAAAAATTTCTCCGAATCGTCTGGTCCGTGGTCGCCATGGTGTTGTACGCCCAGTTGCTGCCCATCGTCGGGTTTGTGGTGACGACCGCTGCTGCAGCCGCCTTTTTGGCTTGGCAACTGGGCGCTACTTTGCGTCAGGCTGCCATCGCTGGTGGCGTGATCTCTGGCGGTATTTACCTTGTATTCCACTTGGTGCTCGGCCTGTCCTTGGCGCGTGGCCCGCTGGGCTTCTAAGCCCTTTTCACAGGACATCACCTCATGGACGCACTCTCCTCCCTTGCCGATGGCTTTGCCATCGCCCTCACTTGGCAAAACCTGGGGCTGGCCCTGCTGGGCTGCTTTTTGGGTACCTTGATTGGCGCTTTGCCCGGCCTTGGCCCCTCCAATGGCGTGGCCATTTTGATTCCGTTGGTGTTCAGCATTGGGCTGAAGGCCACCCCCGCCTTAATTTTGCTCACCAGCGTGTACTACGGCGCGATGTACGGCGGGCGCATTTCCTCCATTTTGCTCAACATTCCGGGGGACGAGCCGGCCATGATGACCACCTTGGACGGCTACCCCATGGCCCAAAAAGGCCAAGCCGGTGAGGCCTTGAGCATCTCGGGCCTCGCGTCTTTTATTGGCTCGTTTTTTGCCACTTGGGGCTTGGTGTTTTTAGCACCGCAGTTGGTCAAAGTGGCCTTGTTGTTTGGGCCTGCCGAGTACTTTGCATTGTTCACCTTGGCCTTTGCCACGTTGGGCGGCCTGTCCAGCAAAAACCAAGCCAAATCGGCCATTGCGGCCGCGCTGGGCTTGGCGATTGCCATGATTGGGGTTGACGGCCAAACCGGCGTGCCTCGCTTCACCTTCAACAACGTTCACTTTTACGATGGCATCGACTTCTTGGTCGCCATTGTGGGCTTTTTTGCCGTGTCCGAAGTGTTGGTGTTTATTGAGAATTACGGAACCGAGAACCACGCCAAGCCCCCGCTCAAACTGGGTCGCATCATTCCGCCCCTGTCCATGATCAAAGAAACGTCTGGAGCCATGGGTCGCGGCACGGTATTGGGCTTTATTGCGGGCGTGTTGCCGGGTGCTGGCGCCTCGCTGGGGTCGTTCATTGCCTATGCGTTGGAGAAAAAAGTCTCCAACAAAAACGACACGTTTGGCAAGGGCGACCCGCGTGGTGTGGCAGCGCCCGAGGCGGGCAACAATGCGGCGGCGGGTGGCGCACTGGTACCCATGCTGGCACTGGGTGTGCCGGGTTCGGGCACCACCGCGGTGTTGCTGGCCATGTTGTTGGCCTTGGACATTCAACCCGGCCCGTTGTTGTTTACCAAGAACCCTGATGTGGTGTGGGGCTTGATTGCCGCGCTGTTCATTGGCAACTTCATGTTGCTGGCGATGAACATTCCCATGGTCGGGGTCTTTGTGCGCTTGTTGGCGATTCCTGCCAAGTACCTCATGCCTGCGGTGGCCATGATTTCGTTTGTGGGCATTTACGGCATCTCGGGCTCGACCTTTGACCTGGAAGTGATGATCGCCTTCGGTGTGGCCGGTTGGGTGCTGCGCAAGTTGGACATTCCCCTGGTGCCCGTTATTTTGGGCATTTTGCTGGGCAACCAAATGGAGGCCAATTTGCGCCGCGCCATGGCGATATCAGACGGCAACCTTTGGGCGCTGGTGGAGTCGCCGCTGGCCATTGGTTTGTGGATGATGGCCATTGTGGGCTTCATCTTGCCGCTGATCGTGGGCCGCTTTGTGCGCATCAGCGCGCTGAAGAAGTCTAAGATCGACGCCGGCGACATCGGAACCCCCGACTAAGCCTTGCCCCGGCCCTCCCGTTCAAGGGGGGCCGCACCACTCTCCCAAGGAAGGCGCGACTGTGTATTTGCTGCTGGTTGAAGATGAAGCAGCGCTGGCCGAAAGCCTGAGCGGTGTGCTCACCGCCCGGGGCCACCGGGTGGACTGGGCCAGCGACGGCCTAATGGCCCTGAACCTGATCGCGCACCAACAATTCGATTTGGTGGTGCTCGATTTGGGCTTGCCCAAATTGGACGGCATGCAGGTGCTCAGAAAACTGCGCGAACAAAGCGTGGACCTGCCGGTGCTGATTCTCTCGGCCCGCGACCAGGTGCAAGACAAAGTGGCCGCCATTCACGCCGGGGCCGACGACTACCTCAGCAAACCCTTTGACACGCATGAGTTAGAGGCTCGCCTGTTTGGCCTGATGCGCCGCCGCCATGGCGTGGGCTCGGCCCGGTTGGAATGGGCCGGTGTGGCCTACGACGCCGGCCTGCGCAGCTTTGCCTGCGCCGACCAACCCCTGCAATTGAGCCCACGCGAACACGCCACCTTGCTCGCGCTGATAGAGGCCCAGGGCAGCCCGCTGGCCCGCCAAGCCTTGTTTGACCGGGTGTTTGTGGACGACGCGGATGTCGCCCCCGACGCGTTGGACGTGGTGCTGTACCGCCTGCGCAAACGCTTGGGTGAACTGGGGGTGACCATTCGCAATGTGCGCGGTATTGGCTTTTACCTGGACCCCGAGCGCCCATGACCACGGGCGCGGGCACCACCCCGCCAGGCTGGCGCTCTTTTTGGCGGGCCCAGTCACTGCGCAGGCGCTTGCTTACCCTGCTGCTGCCCTCGCTGGTTCTGATCACCCTCATGGAGCTGGCGCTGTCGTACCGGCTGGCGCAAAGCACCATTGACGAGGCCTACGACCGGGGGTTGAAAGGCGCGGTGCAAGCCCTGAGTTTGGCCACCCAGTTGGATGAAGGGGGCTTCTCGGTGGACCGGCCCTTCAAGCTGCTGAGCTATGTACAAAGCAACGCACGCGGCACCGTTTTTTTTCATGTGCGCACCAGTGACGGGCTGATGGAAGCTGGGTTTGCCGGACTGAACTTTCCCTGGCCAGCCGAGGTGACCCCGGAGACGGTGTATTTGGCAGAAGGCCTGTACTTTGACCAAAACCTGCGCATGGCCGCCCTGCGCCGCGAGGTCAACCCGGCCAACGGCGAACTCGACCCCAGCGCTGCCCCTGTTTATGTGGACCTGCTGGTGGCCGAAGACTTGGCCCCGCGCCAAGCCTACCTGCGCAGTTTTCTGTGGCGTGCGGCCGGGCGTGACGGTTTGTTGCTGCTGTTCACCATGGCGGTGCTGGTGTGGATGGTGCGCCGTGGGCTGGCCCCATTGGGCCATTGGTCGCAGCTGGTGCGCGAGCGCTCGGTGCACGACCTCACCCCGCTGCCCATGGACCAGGGTCTGCCCGAAGAGGCGCGGCCTTTGGTGCAAGCGCTGAACTTTCACCTGTCGCGCAGTGCGCAAGAACAAGCCGTGCGCCAACGTTTTTTGGAAGACGCCTCCCACCAGTTGCGCACCCCCTTGGCCGTGCTTAAAACGCAAATTGCGTGGCGGCGCGAGCAGCAAAAAAACAATGTGACTGAGCCCGATTTCCTGAACAAGCTGGAAGCGCAGGTGGACTCGGCCACCCGCCACACGCAGCAAATGCTGCAACTGGCCCGCGTGGAGCACCCCAACGCCATCCAATGCGTGCCGGTGCCGCTGCTGGCCACGGTGCAAGCCGTGGTCGTGAGCTTGCAGCCATTTTCCCAGCGCCGCCACATGGACATGGGGCTGGCCCAAGGCGCCGGCATTGACGCCCACACCCAGGTGTGGGCTGACGCCGGACTGTTGCAGCAAGTGCTGGAGAACCTGCTGGACAACGCCATCAAATACGGCCGCACCGAGGGCGTCATCACCGTTCACCTCGCACTGGGGGCAGATGCCAACGGCCAACGCCCCGGTGTTTGGATCG